>JACPBT010000003.1 GCA_016180145.1 Candidatus Woesearchaeota archaeon
GCAGCCAGTGCAGCAGCCAAAAGACATTGTAAATGCCCTTGTCCTTGTAGATGATACAGACAGCAAAAAAATGACCAAGCAGGAGCTGAAGGACAAGCTCACAGCGATAATAATGCAGGCAGCAGCAGACACTGACAAGAGGCTTGCACCGCAGGTGGTGATACTTTCAGAGCTTTGGCAGAACTGCTATGATGCAAAATACGAGCTTCTGAAGATAATTGCATACTCTGCGCCGATATATGACACGGGAATGCTTGCAGCAATAAAGATAGCAGAGATACACAAGGACATGGTGCTGAAAAAGTTTGAAAAATACATTGTAAGCTACGTGCTTGCAGGCTCACTAATACAAGGCAAGGCAACGCCAAAGTCAGACATAGATGTTTTCATAGTAGTGGATGACACTGACGTAAAGAGGATGACAAGGGCGGAGCTGAAGGACAAGCTAAGGGCAATAATAATAGGCATGGGCATAGAAGCAGGCGAGCTTACAGGAGTAAAGAACAAAATCAACATACAGGTGTACATACTAACAGACTTCTGGGACAGCATAAAAGAGGCAAACCCAATCATATTCACGTTCCTGAGAGACGGCGTGCCGTTCTATGACAGAGGCATATTCATGCCCTGGAAGCAACTGCTCAAAATGGGCAGAATAAAGCCGTCAAGCGAGGCAATAGAGCTTTACATGAGTTCAGGTGACCAACTCATAACGAGAGTAAAGTTCAAACTCAAGGAAATCGGAATGGAGGACACATTCTGGGCAATACTTACTCCAACACAGGCGGCAATAATGCTTTACGGAGTCGCACCCCCGACACCAAAGGAAACCCCTGACGTGGTAAGGGAGCTGTTTGTGAAAAAAGAAAAGCTGATTGAAGAGGAATACGTGCAGATACTTGAGCGCAACATACAGCTGAGGAAAGAGCTTGAGCACGGCGACAAGAAAGAGTTTACCGGCGCAGAAGTTGACAGGCTGCTTTCAGACTCAGAAAAATACCTAAAACGGCTTGACCAGCTCTTCAAGGCGATAGAAAAGATAAAAGAAAAGGAAAGCATCACAGAGATGTATGACCACACAGTCACAATCATAAGAGATGTCCTTAAGCTGGAAGGCGTGGAAAAGGTGAGTGACCTTGAATTGATACAAATATTTGAAGACGAACTGATAAGCAAGGGAAAAATACCTGCAAAACTCCTTAGAATGCTTAACAGCATAGTCAAAGCGAACAAGGACTACGAGGCAGGAAAGCTGACACAGACAGAGGTTGAGAAAGTAAAGAAAGACACATCGGAGCTTACAAAATTCCTCATTGAATACATGCAGCGCAGGCGCGGCAGGGAACTTGAGAAAGCAAAGATAAGGGTAAAGCACGGCAACAGGTATGGAGAAGTGCTAATAATCGGGGATGATGTTTTCATAGTGCATGACCTTGACCACGAGGAAAAGGAAGTGTCAAGAGGAAAGCTGACAGAGTCAGGGGCGATAACAGGAATACACCGCTCATCACTGGACGAGCTTGAAAAAGTGCTGGCAAAAACAGAAATACCGCCAAAAGTATTCATAAAGGAAAAGTTGTTTGAAGACCTCAAAGGCATATTCGGAAAAGACGTGGAGATACTTGTGAACTATTAAAAAACGGAGGCGCATAAAAATGGGAAAAAACAAAACAACAGCAATTCTGCTCTCTTTTTTTCTGGGTGGATTCGGGGCAGACAGGTTCTATCTGGGATACACACTTCTTGGGGTGCTTAAACTAATCACACTTGGCGGGTTAGGCATCTGGGCGTTGATAGACTTTATAATGATAGTAACAGGCGCGCTGAAACCGAAAGGCGCTGAATACGAGAAATAGTTTTTTGGTAAGGTGCAATTAAGACACGCCGCGGCCGGGGTTTGAACCCGGAATCCCCTTGGTAAGGAAACCTGCTTATAAGGCAGGCGCGTCTGCCGATTCCGCCACCGCGGCGCGAAATTTATCTTACAACACCGCTTAATAAGACCTTCCCAAGAAATTGCGAAAATCCTTCAATGCGCTCGCAATATTTCCTATTTTTTTGCAATCCCTTCAACTCTTTAAATACATGTTTGAAGAATTTTCATATTAACCGAAAAATTTACAAACAGCAACCGAAAGATTTATTAATTACTGCAACTTTATTATATTGACCTTGGTAAGGATTATTTGCCTGTTCCGGGAACCCGGAATTTTTTCTTCTATTTTTTATTTTATGTAGCCAAGCATGCCTTCAAGACGTGACCTTTCAAAAGCGAGAATATTCACAGCCCCGAGAATGCTATTTGCCACTGCATTAAAGCCAAGCATATGGCCGCAGCTAAGACTCTTGTCAGTCAAAAGCCCTGCCAGGCTGCCATTACTGTCAAAGACAGGAGAGCCGCTCTGCCCCGGAACAGGCAGCGCTTCAAGATGCAGTCCGCTAAGGAGCTCACCGGAAGTGTGAATCAGGCGGTTACCCCTGCTAAGCAGCTTATTACCTTCATCCAGTGTTACAAGGTCATTAGCCATAACCCGTCCATATATCGCAGCCACTCCACCGTTTTTGTTATATGCTACAACTTGGATATTATTCCCTTCGTGAACAGAGCTTCCCTTAACTCTTAACGTAGCAGGCATATAATCCCCCCTAAACGTCGGGAGACCTGAAGGCAGGTGAACCAAAGCAAAATCTGCCATGCGGTCAAGAACTGCATAGCTTGCCTCTGCCCGCCTGTGCCTGCTGCCCTGCGGCCAAACGCAAACACTGCCCTCACCGTAATCACCGCCATCGTCATATTCAAACAAAGCCATCTCAATACCTTTTCCGCTGGAGTTGCTGGTGTGCTGAATGCCATGAGCAACGCTCAGGACATAAGTGTCTTCAACGCAAACTCCTGTAGAAATCCAAAGAGCATTGCCTTTACTGCTTGCCATCTTAACAAGAGATATTTTCAGGCCAGTATCAACGTCCTGCCCAACTGCATGAAGAATTGAATGCTCAAGCCTGCGAACTACCTTAAGACGCTTTCCCGAATCAGCATTCATCTTACTTAAAGCTCCGAAATGCCTGACTATTTTCCCGAAAGTATGCCCGTATTCCATATAAGAACGGGATAAAAACACAATATTTAAATGTTACTATTATTAAGTTACAATTTTAAATCGCTGTCCTGCACATAAGGGATTTTAAGCCTTCGTGCAATCTCAGCTTTCATTGTTTCCCTTCCAAGGTAGGCTGCATGGTCAAGCCTTGAAACAACGCCAGACTTGAGAATGGACTGACAAAGCTCCTTAGCGCTGTTGGCTGACCACTTCTTCAAGATAACATTGTTCTGCCTGCAATGCCCAACCTCAAGACGCCTGGTATCAGGATTGATTCTAATAAGAAAATAGCCTTTAACATCCATTTGGAACTCGCCCTCATCATAAGAGGAAGAGGCGTCTATATCCTCCATTTCACTGCTTAAGGTAACCTTGGGCTTTTGAACAGGTGCCATATAAGGCAGTAGTGAGAAGTGCCTATTAAACCTTACTGATAACCCTTTGCAGGACTGCCTGAAGCAGAATAGCCCTCCTTTTGGGAGCCGGAAACGCCGTAAGTAACAGTGGCTGAGCCTGAGGCGCTGTAAGCCCTCAAACTGAAACTGCCATTTGAGGGATTTTTCCCGTCTGAAAACTTTCCAAACAGAAACTGCCCACAACTGCAACCGGCAGCAACTTCTTTCTGAACAGGCTGACGCTGCAACTCCTCAACAGGCTGCACCTCATTCTTCGCAGGCTTTTTATCTTCTTCAAAAAGCTGCCTGCCCTTCATGCGCTGCTCCTCCTCAAGCTTTACCTCAATCCCGCTATGAGGCGCCTGGAGCGGGGTAAGGACAGGCTCAGAGCCGTCGCTGTGATGGTGGCTTTCCTTAATGATTCTCAAGGCAGCAGACTCAAACTGCTGCTCCTCAATTGCGTCTGAAATCTCATCCATAGTCATGCATCCGAGCAATCAGTTGAAAAGCCGCAATTCTCGCAAAGATAGGTGCAGTGAATGCGCTTAAGCTTTGCGCCGCAAACAGGGCAATTTTCAACCTCCATACCGCAATAAGGAGAACAGGCGGAATTTATTAACCCATCGCTATCCTGAACACCACCACTGCCGAAATCAAAAGCGCCATAGAAAGTTTTATATAAGCAAAAACCGGATTCTGGAACATGGCAGATGGCAAAGGACTGCTCGGGCTTGTTTTCAGGAAAAAAGAAGCAACAAAGCCGGCTGAAGAGACAGGGGCTGCTGACCCCAACCTGCCGAAACCAGTCACATTCGGAGACAGGACAGCAGCGTTCAAGCTCGGCAGGATAAAATACAAGGGGCTGTATGACCTTGATAAGCTATACAAGTTCATGACGAACTGGCTCAGGCAGATGCGCTTTGAGGTGCACGAAAACCTCTACAAGTCAAAGCCGCCTGAGCTTGAAATAAGGCTCAGGGCAGAAAGAAAAGCAACGGGCTTTTTAATGGAAGTGGTTACGATATACTATCACAGCTGGGGAGAATACGACATTGAGGTAGTGAAGAACGGAAAAAAGAAAAAGATGGCAAACGCAAGAATGATACTAGAAATAGGAGGAGACATTGTTGCGCCATACAACGACATATTCGGAAGACCAAGATGGGTGGCAAACAAGGCAGAAGTGGGACTGTTCAACATCTTCAGAAACTGGTTTTTCAAGCGCGAAATAGAATCAGTATACTGGGACACACTCTATTATGAGCTGTGGAGATTCCACTCAGCAGTAAAAGAAGTGCTAAAACAGGAAGCATCAGGAAACGTGTGGTAAAAATGGAACGAAGACTTGTAGTAGACCATTTAAGGATAAAATACGAAGGGCTGTTCAACCTCTATGAACTTCATAAGCTCATAGAAAGCTGGCTCAGGGAAAAGGCATTTGACAAGCGCGAGTTGAGAAATCAGGAGCATGTAAAGCCTAACGGAAAATACGTTGAGCTCGTCCTCATGCCATGGAAAAAAATAACAGACTACGCAAGGCACGTCATAAGAATGGAGATAAAAGTCTTCAACCTCAAAGATGTTGTTGTTGAAAGGGACGGGCAGCGAGTAAAAATGAACCAGGGCAAAGTGGACATAATCATAGACGCATACCTTGACACCGACTACGAAGACAGGTGGGAGCAAAAGCCGTTCTACTTCTTCATGAGAACGCTGTTTGACAAATACATCTACAGGACATACTCAACACAGTTTGAGGAGCTGCTCGTAGAGAATGTAGCGCAGCTCCATTCAACGATAAAGTCATTCCTGAACCTCTACAGGCACGAATTCGGAGTCATGCAAAGGCCTGAAGCGTGGAAGCTTTAAAGATAGAGTGCGGGGGACGTGATTTGAACACGCGAAGGGACTAACCCACAGGATTTCCTGCTGACTTAAGTCCTGCGCATTTGGCCAGGCTTTGCTACCCCCGCATGAGCCGGACTCTTTAAACATTGTTTATAAACTTTTTCAGTCCCTTACGTCAATAACAACCTTGCCGCCTTCCTTTATGGAGCGGCGCTCAGCAAGGTTTTCATTAATCTCAAGTACGTATTTTGCTTCCGAGCCTGAGCTGTAGATTTCACACGGCTCTTTAACGCAGGGAACCGCATGCACAACCTTCCTGACAGTTAAGTTTTCGTCTATGAAAATGATATCCAGCGGGATGAGCATGTTCTTCATCCAGAAACTCCTGAGAGCAGAGTCAGGATAAATGAACAGCATGCCGCTGCCGGCGGGAAGGCTTTCCCTGAACATCAAGCCCTTCATGAAACCATCACTTGTTTTTGGAACTTCAACACGGAAAGAAACCCGTTCAGAGACCTGATTAATGATTGTAACGCTTCCGCTGCCGTAATTGCTGCTTTCAGCAGCAGAGCATCCGGCAGTCAAAACAGCCAAAACAAGAAGCAAAAGCCTCATGCAGCAGACAATAAAGGCAATATTTAAAAATGATTCCAAAGTCCGGAGTAGTTGTTGAGCAAAGTTCCACACGCCTCTGTGGCTCAGTGGTAGAGCGCGTCCTTGGTAAGGACGAGGTCCCGAGTCCAATTCTCGGCAGAGGCTTCATACTCCTGAAAGTCTGTTGCAAAACTTTATTAAGCAGCAATTACAGGTTTGGTGCTTATGAGGATTATTGCGATACTGGCATTGATAGCATCAATCATTGCTGCAGGCTGCACGGCAGCCGAACCCGGGCAAGTAATGCCAAGCGCTCCGCAAGCCCCCGAGGCAGATGATAATGCACCTCAACCGCCTGCCCTGCCGGCAGCAGACACAACAACAGTCAAAGAAGTGGCAGGCGGAGAGCTGAAAGAGCCTGATTTTGTTTACCCTTTCATAGGAAATGAAAAAGCGCCGGTGACTGTTGTCGAATATGCAGACTTCTCAGACGGAATAAGCTCAAGAATGGCATTTGCCCAGATAAATTCAATTAAACGCGACTATGTCAACAAAAATAAGGCAAAGCTTGTTTTCAAACCATACCCTCTTTTAAAGGACGGAAGGCTGGCGGCAGAGGCATCATTATGCACGTGGGAGCAGGGAAGCGTTCCATTCTGGGCATACCATGACACCCTTTTCCAGTTTTTCGTCCACCTTGACAATGTCTCGCTGCACAATTACGTTTCAAGGATTCCGAACGCGGACAAGGCAGAGTTTGCAAAGTGCATGCAGAAAGGAAAATACGCTGCAACAATACAAAAAACCCTTGACGAAGGAAAAGCAGCAGGAATCACGGAAGCGCCGACACTCATAATAGGAAGCAAAAACCTTACAGGAGAAACCCCATACAGCCTGATAAAAAAAGCGATTGATGACGAACTGAAAGCCAACGGAAAGGCAGGGCAGATGATTACAGGAAACGCAGTCTTCCAGCCAGACGTATTTTCTCGGCTCAGGCAGTCAATAGCATCATTTTTAAAGCAGATTGCCGCATAATCCGCAAGGTTTAAATACTTCACATCAGCAAGTGATGAAAGACAAAAATAAGCGATTACATGGTTTGTCTTTCAAACTTTAGCGGCAGATTAAATTACAGCGAACTTTTGTCTGCCACTTAAAGTGACAAAAACAGCAAAAAGAGGTGTTTTTATGGCAAAAAACCAGTTAAGCATGGTAGGGAGCATTTCATTCCTGTTTGGCGCTGCAATAGCGATAATCTTAGGAATAATAAACCTCGGCTACATGACAAAGACATTCACATCACTCCTAATACTGCTGGGAATAGCTGTGGGGCTGCTTAATATCACCAAAAAAGAGACATCGCAATTTCTCATAGCAACCGTATCACTGGTAATAGTTTCTGCTTTTGGAGGGGCTGTTCTCGGAAGAGTTGCTGAGATAGGGCCTTACCTTGAAGGCATACTTACATCAATACTCACCTTTGTAATCCCGGCAACAATAGTGGTGGCGCTGAAGACAGTATATGGGTTGGAAGAGAGGCGCTAAGCCTCTTCTCCAAAATAATACGCAAAACTTAAATACTAAACCTGCGTTTTCTTATATGGACATGGGCCCGTGATCTAGCGGTTATGATGCTTCCTTGACGTGGAAGATGTCCCCAGTTCGAATAGAATCTTTGCAAACAAAAGAGGTTTAACGGAGAAATATGCAAAAGTGAGGCGAAAGTCTGGGCGGGCCCATTCCAAATCAACAAAGGTGAGCAAACATCAAAACAGAAATAAAACCGTTCTATGCAGTTCTGCTGCTTTTTATAGCCATGTCATTAACCATACTCAAGCCATTCATAGGCACAATACTCGGTGCAATAGTAATAAGCTATGTAAGCTACCCGCTTTACAAATGGCTGCTCAGCAGGCTTAACAGCAAGACAATATCAGCGCTCATTACCACAGTTGTCATAGTGCTTGTTCTCTCACTGCCAACCGTTTTTGCCATAAACGCACTTTCAAAGGAGATATTCGCAGGATACCTCACAGCAAAACAATACCTAAGCCTTGGCTCATCGGCAATAAACTGCCAAGCAAATGTCGTATGCAACTTATTTGAACTTGCAGGGCTCAAGGACCCCAACTCTTCAAGCTTCCTGACTGACTCGCTCGGAAAAGCAACGGCAGCCATATTCAACAAACTCACAGCATATGTGATATCACTCCCAAAATTGCTTGCAAATATATTTGTGGCAATATTCCTCACATACTACCTGCTTAAAGACGGGCATAAACTCGTAAGCTACATGAAATCAATACTCCCCATAAAGCAGGCAAACCAAGACCTCCTCATAAAAAGATTCAATGACGTAACTTACGCAGTAGTTTACGGCAACCTAATAGTGGCCATAATACAAGGAGTCCTGACATCAATAGGATTCCTAATATTCGGCGTAGGCTCGCCACTCATATGGGGCATAGTCACAATGTTCACATCACTCATACCATTCCTCGGAGCAGTAGTCGTATGGCTGCCTGCAGCAATACTTCTGATAATATCCGGCTACACCTCAGGGGATGGCGCAACACTCCTTAAAGGGCTGGCGCTTCTTTTGTATGGAACATTCATAATAAGCAGCATGGACAACATACTCAAGCCAAGAATAATAAGCGGAAGGGCAAACCTCCACCCTGCGCTTGTGCTTCTCGGCGTAATAAGCGGATTAAGCGCACTTGGGATAACAGGCATTATACTCGGCCCGGTAATAATCGCGCTTGCAGCGACAATAATAGATGTAGCATACCGGCAGAAAGCACTTGTAAAAGAAAACAGCTAAATGCGATTAAGAAAGCGCTTTCACATCAGCCTTGCAAATCCCAATCACAGACTTATTGTCAATCAACTCACAGACTGAAGGGTCTTTCTTTGCCTTGGCAATCCTCTCAAAGCATGCCCAACCAAGCTCCCTCACACTTATCTCATTGCACAAATCAGCGTCCCTTGAAGAGACAGCAACGGCAAGGAAACAGCGGTTACGCTTCTCCCTATCCTTGACAAAAGCGCAGCCCGGAGCATAATCAGCCTTTTTTGCAAGGGTGTCATAGCACTGGTCTGCAAAAGAAACCTGCCCGATATTGCCACAAATCTCAGTTTTGTTTGTAGCATCAGCAACATCAAAATAGCAGACGTCCTTCCAGCTTTCATCATCAATGTTGCTGCAGATAGGAAGCTCAGCCCTAACAGCAGCAACCTTAGCAAGGCAGTAACCGCGAACCTGAGAGTCAAGAATGTCCTGACAGCCAAGCCTGTTAACCGTGGAAATGCTGACTTCAGCATAGCAGCTTGACTTCAGCTTTTCATTATCCACAATAAGCTCGCAGGGCTTTACCGACTGCGTTGAGCCAGAAAGCTCAAAATAGCAGTTATTGCGCTCAGGAAGGCGCTCAACAGACTTACACCCGTCCTTAAAGCCAGGACCATTCAGGCAGGCGCCAATTACAACAGCAGCAGCAATAATAAACAGCAGCAAAAACTTATTCATCCCCATAGCAAAACAAGAAAAAGCAGGGCTTTATAAAACTTGCTGCGGGGACTTTTTCTTATCCTCAGGGTATATCTTTACAGTCCCCCCTTTTCTGATGTCCATAAATTCTATGAGCCTCTTCGGGAGCCTGATATCCAGCGTTGTCCCTGACTGGCCTATCCTGCTTTCCGCATTAAGCCCCCACAGGCCCTTCTCTCTGGCAACCTGCGTCATTTTCCTCGAAGTTTCCTCACTGTAAAACACTTCACCACATTTGCCGCAAGTTTCCGCCTCAAAATCCCCCAAATGCTCACCATAAAGGTTATAAGGCACTTTTACTTTCTTAAGCTCTCCAGTTTCGCACATGTAGCATTTTACCATTTTTATCACCTTCATTCTATTGTTACCGTTTTTATCACGAACTTCTCGCCAACTATTCTATAACTTACTCCAAGATAAGTGTAAACAGATTTGAATCCATCAGTCTGCCTAACCTT
>JACPBT010000004.1 GCA_016180145.1 Candidatus Woesearchaeota archaeon
CGGGTTTGGGTGGTAATGTGAGTGGCGGCTTGTTCCAGATTGACAACACCGGGGCGGTGATAACCCTGACGAACCCGACACCGGGGACAGTCATTAACGGGACTGTTAATGTTACTTTCACTGGTGGAGTTCGGAAACCGCAGCTGAGGATTGATGGAGGCAGCCTTGTGAATGCGGATACTAATAATAGCTACTTGTGGGATACTACCACAGTGCTGGACGGAGCGCATACCATAGTGGTTAATGATTCTGATGCGCAAGGCAACACCATTACGAGTCCGGTGTATGCGTTCACGATTGACAACACTCCGGGTTACGTTACTATTATACAGCCTGCTGCTGACCTTGTGTTTGTTGCAGGAAGCGTAACAGTTGAAGCTATTGCGAGTGATGATGTGAAATACGTTGTGTTTAACATTAGCAACAGCACGGCAGCTAACAGGACGTATAATATTACTGTGCGGGCTTATAATGTTAATAATTCATTGATTGATGTTGATGTGAGGAGTGTGAGGTTTGATAATCTTGCACCTTCTGCGCCTGTGTTGACTGCGCTGCCGGCGTTTGACACTGACGGAACAGTGGTTTTGAATTGGAGTGATGTTGGCGGGGATGTGAGTTATTATAATCTTTACAGGTCAACGACTTCAGGATTTAACATAAGCTTTGGAACGCTGGTAAAGAATGTTTCAGTTAATTTGACTACCGACACTCCGGGTGTGAATGCACACTATTATTACAGGGTAACTGCTGTTGATTCGGCAGGGCATGGAAGCGTTGAGAGCAATGAAATAAACACGGTAGTGCAGGTTGGAGGCGCAGGCGGCACAACACTCATAGGAACGCTAAAAGCCAATGACAGCTATGTAAAGGATGGTGACAACGTAATGTTCACATTTGAGGGAGTGAGCACAGGGCTGAACGTCACCATTGAGGCAGCTGAGCTAAGGAGAATTGACAATTCCACACTTACTGTGCTGAGATTGAATGACTCGGGAGTAAGCCCTGACCTTGTAAGCGATGACGGGTTATATACAGGAGGATATGCCATAAATTCGCTGAACAACGCAAGCGATGGCAATTACATAATAAGCGGCGTAGTCAATGACAGTGCAGGTAATGTCTTCACGCCAAAAGTCAACATAACGCTGGACAACACTGCGCCAAACGCCTCAATATCAATAAATGGCGGAGACGCATTCGCAGGCTCAAGGACTGTCGGCTTATCAATAAGCTTCAATGACACACTGTCAGGAATGCAGGACTGCCGGCTCGCAAATGAAAACCAGATATTTGGGGTGTGGAATGAATGCGCAAGCAACATAGTCTGGACGCTAAGCAGCGGTGACGGGCTAAAGACGGTAATAATAGAAGCAAGGGACAGGGCAGGAAATGTGAACACGACAAACGACACCATAACACTGCAGACCATAAGGGCAACAACAATAATCCAGCCGCTCAACGGCTCGGCAGTGAAGGGGCAGCAGCAGATAATAGCAATAGCACCTGACGATGCGGCAATAGTGACGTTCAGGATAAGCAACGGAACAGGAAACTTCATGGCAAACGGAAGTGCAGGCGAGACAAATGACACAACGCCTGAAAACGGATTCATCACACTATGGAACACAACAGCGTTTGCCGACAGCCTGTATAATATTACAGCAATTTCCTACACTGCAAACAGCGTCCACATATCAAACGCGAGCATACTCTTTATAGAAGTGGACAACATGGCGTCAGCCGCTCCGCTCCTGACAGCCCTGCCTGCACTTGATACTGACGGGACAGTGGTGTTGAACTGGAGTGATGTTGGCGGGGATGTGAGCTACTACAACATTTACCGCTCAACAACTACAGGATTCAACATAAGCTCAGGAACGCTTGTCAAGAACCTTTCAACTAACTTCACAACTGACGCGCCGGGAGTTGACGCAACATACTACTACAAGATAACTGCGGTTGATAATGTCGGGCATGAGAGCGCTGAGAGCAACCATGCAACCACAACACTGAAGGCAGCAGTTGACATATTCGGAACACTGGAGGCAAACGACACCATAGTAAACGATGGAAGCGGCATACTCTTCACATTCAAGGCAAACATGCTGAGGCTTAATGTTACAATAAACCAGACGCACATGAGAGTGCTGGATAACTATTCTGGAGATTTGACGTTGAATGATTCGGGAATTAACGGAGACATAACGCCAAATGATGCAACATACTCCGCAATCTACACCATTAACAAGAGCAATAATGCAAGCGACGGGGTGAAGCAGCTTACCGCCATTGTGAATGACTCGGCAGGCAACAAGTTCCTCACAAGCATTAACATCACGCTGGACAACACTGCGCCAAACGCATCAATAGAGATATTCGGAACAAGCGTCGCAGGGTTTGTGAACGTAAGCACAGAATATACAACAAGCAGGGCAGTAACCCTTATAACAACATTCAATGACACAATAGGAATTGAGCAGTGCAGATACGCAAACGAGAACCGTGCATTCAGCGACTGGGAGAAATGCACGCCAAACAGGGCATGGCTGCTGTCGCCGACAGCAGGAAACAAGACAGTAATAATTGAGGCAATGGACAATGCAGGCAATATCAACAGCACAAATGACACTATAACATTCAATGCAACAGGCGCAGGGCTTGACGTAACCCCCCCACTTACGCCAACGGTAATTGACGACGGAACATACACTAACAGCGATGTCAGGCTTCACGCAGCATGGAACACAACCGATGCGGAGTCTGAGCTTCTCAACGCCCCGCTTGAGTATGAATACCGGATAAGGTTCAACGGGACAAGCGACACCTCAATAACCGGATACCTGAACAGCACATTTACCTACATTGGAACCGCAACAGAAGTGAGCGTGCAGCGCCTCAACCTCACCGACGGCAACAACTACACATTTGAAGTCAGGGCAATAAACACGGCAGCCGTAAGAAGCGCAACAGGAACAAGCGACGGAATAATAGTTGATATTTCACCGCCGACAGCGCCATCCATAAACAGCACCCATCTCCAAGGCAACTGGTCATCAGACAATAATGCGAGATTCAACTGGACAGCAACAGACAGCATATCAAATGTGAGCGCATACAGCTATGTTCTTGATACAAACAGCACAACAACCCCGGACACAATACCTGAAGCAGAAACAGAACACACACAGCTCACTACAAGCAGCAACGACGGCCAAAGCTCTGTGCTGAAATTCAACCAGTCAGGAAACGCATCAACAGTCTATGTTGAAGTCAGGAGCGCAGTGGCAGCCGGAGACGTGCTAAGAATAACAATGCAGCTCGCAGAATCCCACGCAGAAACACCGGAACAGATGGGAATAAGAGCATACGCAACAAACATACTGCCAACAGGATTCAACATGACAGGAAACAACATATCAGAAGTTGTGGACTTCACAAGAGACATCACCCATCCAACAGACATAAAAGACTCGACAAGCCACACGGCAGACATACAAATCAACACAGCGGCAACAAGCTTCTACATAGCAATAGCCGGCTCAACAACAGACAACGACAACAGCTACAACCTGCTCATAGCGCAGTCAAACACAAGCTATGACACAACCCGGCAGAAATACTACTGCCAGCAGGGAGCAAGCTGCACAAACACAACAAACACGACAGGATACGCTATAAAGGCTGAGCAGCGAGACCTGAAGACAGATGAAATCTGGGACAGGACATACAGCGTCGGAGACGGAACATTCTACTTCCATGCAAGGGCGGTTGACAAGGCAGGAAACTTCGGAAGCGCAAGCCACTACCAGATACTTGTGGACAGGTCATCACCATCAACACCCCAGATGAACCAGCCCATACAGACTGCCGTTAATGTAACTCAGCTGACATTCAACTGGACGCAGTCAACAGACCCTGAATCAGGCGTTGACAACTACACGCTTGCAGTGGACAACAACTCAGACTTCAGCAGCCCCGAATTCTATGCGTGGATAGGAAACCTGACAAACTACACAGTCACAGGGCTGACA
Source organism: Candidatus Woesearchaeota archaeon (assembly GCA_016180145.1). Taxonomy (GTDB): domain Archaea; phylum Nanobdellota; class Nanobdellia; order Woesearchaeales; family UBA10216; genus JACPBT01. The sequence continues at coordinate 4,035 of JACPBT010000004.1, forward strand.
GCAGACGCAACATACTACGCAAGAGCGCACTCAAGAAACAAGGCAGGCGTCAACAGCAGCTGGTCAGACTCAGTAACAACAGAAATAGACACCACAGCGCCGCTGATAACACTAAGCAAGCCAGCCGGAACTGTAAAGACAGGAGATGTGACAGTGGTGCTAAAGACAAATGAAAAGGCAACATGCAGCGGAAGGCAGGGCAGCAACGCCTATGCAGACTTCACATTCACAAACTCAACAATACACGAAACAAAAGCCACAATAACAGGCACATCATTTGACGTAAAATGCACAGACACAGTCAACAACCAAAGGACGCAAACCCTGTCAATAACCGTTGACACGAGCGCATCAGTGTCAAGCATCGCGCTCCAAAGCCCCTCAGTGTTCACTGACGAACTCGTAAACACAAACGCAACAGTAACGACATCATCAGGCACAGGACTCGGCGAGCTTGGAAAAGAGGCGTTCACAGTGAAGATAGATGGAAAGCCGCAGCCATTCTCAATATTTGACACAGGAGGCGGAAACTACACGCTGCAATTCGCATCACCGTCAATAAACGGCTCTTACCTGTATGAAGTAACCGCCGGAGGGGTAACAGGAACCTCAAGACTCAAGGTGGTTAACCTCCTCCTCGTAGTGCAGTATGTTGATGCATCAATCGCAGGAAACAAAGGAAGCAAGATGATTTACGCCGTAAAAGGCAATTACAGTATCGGCTTTGCCTCTGACAGCAGAACAGTCACAACCGCATCAACAGCAGACGCATTCAACATAAGCGCAAACGCACAGGACGGAGAGGTATTCCTGTTCGTAACAAGAAGCTCAGGCAACGTGGAAAGGGCGGAAAACCTGCTCAAAGACAGGGTGTTCCTTGACAAGGTAAACCCAAGCTTCGGCTACCAGCTGGACGAGGAAACATTCATAGTCTTCACAGACCTTGAATACAGCGAAATAGCACTGACAGGCAACCGCACAATAAAAGCAGGAAGATACAACCTCATACTGGAAAACAAAGGATTTGACAGCACACTAAATAAGACCAGAATAGACGTAAGGGTGAGCTGAGCGGGGGTATCATGCAAACATGGACAAGTCAAGGATAAAAACTGCAAATAATAACCTGCTGAAAAGAGCAGAAGAAAGAGCCAAAATGTGCAACACTGATGTTTCAAAATGGATTAAAGGCGACAAGCTATATGAAGAACAGTTTGGGCAGCCTAATCAGCAACCTGAGAATAAGCCAAAACCCCCCAATATGCTTCGCAGCAAAAAAGGGCAGTTTTACATATTCGCAGCCATAGTGCTGATAACCTTTGCGTTCATGATTGCAAAACCGGCACCAAAACTGCAGGAAAAGCCAGACGCATTCAAAGAGCTATACCAGAACTTCATCACAGAAAGCAGCATTGTGGTGAATACGGCGCTTTACGACAACGCAAATGTCTCAGACCGTTACAGGAGCTTTGCAGACAGCTATTCACAATACGCAACCACAAAATCGCCAAAATTCAGGTTCGCATACATACTGAAAGACGACAACACCCTCGTGATAGGCAACAGGCTCGGAGAAGAGCTGAACGTCACTCTCTCAAACACAAGCCAGACGCTCGGAGACAAAAAAGAACTCACAACATCACCGCAAAAAGCAACACTATACATAGAAGGCACGAAATACGAATTCACCATGGGGCAGGAAACATACCAGGCAAAGACGCTGTTCAGGCAGAAAACAGACACGGAAACAAGAATTTATGTGGTGAAATGAAATTTAAATAATGTCTCAAAATAAGATGAATATTCGGAGACTCACAGATAAAAATGTCAAGACAAGCAACCTTCCCTTATACACGCGAGGACGGGCAGCTGCGTCCTAAAATTCCCGTTATTTTTTATAATAAAGATAAACCTGAATTTTTTGAAAGAATTGTTTGTCTTGTTGATTTGGGAGCGGATACTTGCGTTCTTCCAATAGATTGGAAAAGTAGATTAAAAATTAAATGTGATAATGATGACGATAGCATAAATTGTGCGTGTGGTCAATCTAAACATTTTGAAATAATACTTCCAGAAAACTATAAAGATTTTACTTTTAAACTAAACGATTAATACATTGCAACATTTCCTTTTTGAACTCTTGTGAACATCGGTTTTTTGCCTTCATATTTTTTTTCAACAAATTTAAGTAATTTACTTAAACTGGAATTATCTGCAATTATTTGCTTACCTAAAACTGCCACCCATTTGCCAGCATAATCTTTCATATCTTCATTGATTAATATATTGTACTCAGTACTTAAACTATCACCATTAGAACGAAAAAAAGCAATTTTCATTTCATTCATATACTAATATACACAATATTTAAATCTTTTGCTAATTCACTTTTGCGTTTCATATATGAAGTGCTTGCGCGGTTTGTGAGTAAAACACAAAAGTTTAGTCCAGCAAAGCTTATTATAGTAGCTCCTCAATGGAATAGCGCATGCTTGCCTCAAAAAAGGGAGTGGCAGAATGGGTAAGCTATGTAATGCTTACAGCGCTTGCAGTGAGCCTTGGAGCGCTCGTCTTACACTGGAGCAGGGACACGACAGAACGAACGGTAGATGACATAGTGGAAAGAGGGGATGCACTGACGCTCTGCGGGGCATCAGGCATAGATGTCAGCAAGCTCTGCCAGAATACGCAAACTTTAAATATGGATGTTACAAATACAAAGGATGTCAAGATAGAAAGCATTCAGGCAAGGATGTTTGACATATACAGGCGGCCGCAGACAACATCAAGGAACATAACAATCCTGCCGCAGCAGACAAAAAGCTTACAGATACTAAAAGACGGCATACTTAAGAAGGCAGAGATAATGCCTGTTGTCAAAAAGGATGGCAAGCGCATAGTATGCCAGAGCAGGACGCTGTCGTATGACGACGTGCCTGTGTGTTAATCAAAAAAGAGGGTGAAAGGTTGGCAAAGAAAGCAGTCAGCGCATCAGTAGACGTAACAAGTGTAATGCTTGAGCAGTCGCGCATGAACCGCGAAAAATCGCTGCTCGTGCTGGACAAGGCGCTTCTAATGTATTTCTCATTTATATTCGTAGGCGTTGTAGGATTTGTGGGAGGCTATTTTGATGCAAGATTCCTCAATATAATGATAGTAATGAGCTTTGGGGTGCTGGCAGTCGGAGTGGTTCCATACATAGTTACCATGCAGAAAGAGGAGAAGCGCCTCAAAAGCCTTCTGATTAACAACAAGCGAGGCAGGGAAGGAAAATAATGGCAAATACAGTAACATTCTTTGCAGGAAAGAAAGGCGTTTCGCCGCTCATAGCAACAGTGCTGCTCATAGCATTTGCAGTGGCGCTCGGAGCAGTCATAATGAACTGGGGCAGAGGCTTTGTCCAGGAAAGGACGGCAGATGTTGACAAGACAACAAAAATAGAAACAGGCTGCGCCCTTGACGTCAACCTGAAAGTAAGCCAAATCAGCGGAACCCCGCAGCTATGCTACGGAGGAGGCGGAGCGGCAGGATATATTGAATTCACGCTTGACAACCAGGGCAAGAAAGACATAAAAGAGCTTGGGCTCGTAATAGGCGGGCAGAACGGCGTATACCAGAACTCAAGCCTCAACGGCACAAGCATGATAGCAGGCGGGGCAGTCTACAGGAACATAACATACGACTACACAAGCTACGGAAACATAAAATACATACGCTTCATACCAAAGATAGACATCAGCGGGGTTACAACACCATGCTCAGGCTCAGCCCTACAGAAGGACACTTCTGAGATACGCAACTGCTCTGCAACATAAAAAAACAAAAATGACAAGCAAGACCGCAACCAAGGCAATAGCAGTGTTTTTCCTGCTTTTTGGAATAGCGCTTGCGGCATTCATAGTCATGCAGGGAACAAACTACTACAAAGGCTCAAAAAGCCTTGTCACAAACACAGCAGAGCCAAGCGTCAACTGCATCAAATTCTTCTACGAAATAAGCGACATGAGCTACAGCGAAGGCGAGCTGAGCTTCAGGCTCAACAATCTCGGCTACAGTGAAGACATAAAAAACATAACAGTCACTGCTGGAGAGGCAAAAAGCTACCAGCTATCACTTCCAAAAGGCACTGCACAACAGGTTAAAGTGCCGGCAACACTCAGCGGAAAAGCAACCTTTGACTTCTACCCAGAAGACTGCTCAATATACAAGACAACCTGCTCGCCTGAAACAGGACAGTGCAAGCTCCAGTGAGGGCTCATGGCACGCTCTATAAAGCAGAGAAAAGGCGCAATCTGGGTATCCGCAGTCATATACGTAATGATAGCAGTCGTAGTGCTGGCAATAGTCCTTGAGGGAGGGCTGCCCCTAATTAAAGGGCTGAACGAAAAAAACGCATTCACAAAAGTCCAGAACCTCCTCGTATCCCTTGACAAGCAGATACAGCAGATAGCGTCAGAAGGGCAGGGAAGCCAGCGCGTCATCCCGCTTGAAATAACAGACGGCGAACTCAAAATAGAAGACCAGAAACTCAGATGGAAGCTTGAAACCGAAAGCAAGCTGATAGAGCCAAACACCAGAGTAGAACAGGGAAACCTCGTCATAGCAACAGGCGTGGACGTCACAGCAACCACAGAAGGAAACTTCTTCATAATTGAAAACTCAAGAATAAAAGCAAATTTTTCAAAAATAGGAACATCTGACAACTATTCTGCAATAAACACCTCAGGAATAATAAACAGCATATACTACAAGGACAGCTCAGCAACAACAAACGGAACATTCACATTCTTCATAAACGACAGCTCATCAATAACAGGAAATGGCTATACAAAGCTTGAGCAGACAGGCTCAGGGCTTACAAGCGCATCATTAAAAGCGCACATAAACAACTCAAACATGGAATACAACCTGCTCCTGACACTTGACAGCAAGGCAGACTTCCTACAGGTGGCAGTAAGAAACTTCCAGAAAAAATAATACGGATAGAGACACATGCAGGCTTAACCTGAAAAGACAAAATGAAACTTTATAAACGCAAGGCTATTTCTTAGCTTGATACACGATGCAGAATAGCGAGTCAGGCATTGAGGCTTCGGTTAATTCAAGTTGGGCAGATTATGCTGCCGGCAGAGGCGGCAGATTGCTGACTCCCTTTGAAGTTGCCGAAATTCTCAGAACAGGACTTGATTATGTCATGAATGCAATAAAGCATGGTAAACTGCCTCTTGCTATTCAGGAGGCAAGTGGCAGGTATTTAATCAGTGAGTCTGACCTTGAGACTCTTGCTAATGCTCCAAAAATCAGCGAGAATGGCATCAAGGCTCAGGATGTAAAGAACACAAGGCAGGTCCATAGCGGACTGGCTGAGTTTGCGGCTGAATATGAGCTTTCAGCACAGCAATTAAGCAATTATTACCACTGGCTTGTTCAGGCTGGCATCAGGCCTGCTCATCGCCATAAGCGCAGGATGAGTTACGATGCTGTTGACAATCTTCTATTCGCCAACTTCAAAGCGCTAAGGAAAGCAGGCATGCCTGTCATGGATGCACTGGCTGAATCTGTCGGGAATGTTCTTGGCGAAACGTATCAGCAGCGTTTGGTTGAGTGGTATACAAATTATGAAAATAAAAACCGGAATCAAAGAGGTTACAAAAAGCGTTTAATAATCGCTGAAAAAAGGCTTTCAGCAGCCGACAATATAGATGGAGAGGTCGGGCATCTCGCGCTTAAAACGCAGATGCTTCTGCTTGGCTCGGATAACGAGCGCGTAGCGTCCGCAGTAAGGGAATCGTTGCTTGAGCATCTTGTGGATGACAGGCTCAAAATGGAAAACAACGAGATGAATAGTTATCCTCTTAATCTTTACCTCGCCCTTAATGGCGCAAAGTGGTGGCAAAATCGGAAAAGAGCTTATGGCTCGGAAAGACTGAGCGATGAAATAAGGCAGGCTGTTGCCATTGCAACTTCAGCAGCTGTAAAGGCAGGCATGAAGAGGACTGCTGTTGAGGAAAGCTTTGAGGCTTACGAACAGAAAGTTTACAGGCATGTTTCTGAGTTTTGGAACATGGTTGCTGATGCAGTAAGGCAGCCTCTTGGCACTGCATTTGAACGCGCCATAGAGGAGCATGGCGCTTTCAGTGAGCCATGGCCGAGAGACAGCAACAGCGGCAGGACTCATGGCAATAATACAAAAGCGCTGGCAGTTGCCGGCGCCCGTTATGACGGCGGAAAGCAGACGCTTGAGGAGATTGACAGATATCTTGGGGTTACCAAAGAACGTGTCAGGCAGTTTGAAAATAAGGGGCTTGCGCTCATCAGAGGCATAAGCGATGCCAGCCCTCTTGGCTGCAATGTTTTATACAGCTGCATGCAGCACTTTGGAAAGGCTTACGGCATTGAAGAATACATAAATGCGGAATTAAGCAATCTTTTGCTTTTCAATGCAGCAGCCAGCAGCGGGAAAATAATCTTCGCCCCAGAAAAAAAGCGTGCTGTAACCTCTTACGCTGCCCCACGCAGGCATTATGTTCCGAATACTTCTCCCCGTGCATTACGGCAGACTATAAAAGCGTTAAAAAACCTGCAACCAGTTGCATAAACAACAGCGAAACCGAAATTCCCCGCAGCTTGCTGTCACCGGGATAGCATCGGGCATAGCTTTACCTGTCCAGCTTTGGATTTGGCAGCGTCCACGGCCACCCAGGCAAATCGCCTTCAGCAATGGTGAAGTTTACCTCTTCAGAGTCTGAAAGCAGCCCGTCTGACACTGCAAAGAGCGAAGTGTAGAATGCCTTTTCCGGAACAATCGGTATTTTCCAAAAGAAAGTTCCTGACTGACTGGTGAAGATAGCACCATCAGGAAGCCCTGAAGCTAAGTAGGCAAGCTCATCCGCCTCGTTGTCGGATGCAGACACCCTGAAAGACAGCATGCCGCCCAAGCCGCCACGTATCTCAACTGTTTTATTGCCTATTGGCTGAAGCATCGGGGCAGTATTGCATACCCGATTCTCATCACTCTGGCCGTTGCAGTCATTATCCAGTCCATCGCATGTTTTCTCAATTATTTCGTAGTTCCTGCCATAGTCTTCAGCAGAGCATCCGAGCCACAGTCCGCTTGTGCATGTTTCGGTAGCAAGGCTGCATACTCCAGAAGTAAGCGGACAGGAACGCACCTCGCCGCTCTTACATTCCATAGTGTCCTCAACCCTTAAGATAATGCTTTGCGCAGTCTCTGCCATGCCGTCGCTTGCAATGACGCTTACAAGGTAGTCGCCGCTGCTGTCATAATCTGAATCAAAAGTGAACTCAGCCCCTTCAGCAGCATCGGTTGAGTTGACAAGCCACCAGTATTCCAGCTTGTCGCCGTCTGCATCGCTGCCTTCTGCTGTGAACTTCCTTACTGAGCCTTCACCCATGCTGATTACAGAGCCGGGCTGCAGTTCTTTAATACTATACAATTTGACGACTGGCGCACGGTTTGTGTTAAGGACAGTCACGTTAAACAGCCTGCGGTGCACAAGACCTTCAAACGGCGAAATGTAATACTCAAGCATGTCAATCCTGAAAACATACATGCCCTCATCATCAAAATCCGGCGTCCACCTGAAAACACCTGTTTCCGGCTCAAATGATGCATGATAGTATCCCGGGCCATAATACTTTTGCGGTGTTTCGCGCATGCCCATAAGGACTTCAAGCTCAAGCTTATCCTCATCAGAGTCATATGCTTCTATCTTAAATTCAAGAGACTCGTTCTCTGAAATCGTCAGGTTCTCAAAATCGTTCTTAAAAACAGCAGGCCTGTTTAAATTCTCAACAACAATATTAAGAATTTCAGATACCTCACCGGTTCCGTCGCTTGCGGTGAGATTAACCGAATAGCTGCCTGCATCTTTGTAGGTAGTTTCCCACTCAAATTTTTTAACAACTGATTTTTCTTCTGAATGGCATGCGCCAAAGCAGCCAGCGCAGCCCTCAGGAACAATGCAGGCAGAGCCTTCAGCACAGGAAAGCACACCGCCGCACTCCTCAACAGGAACCTCAACAAACCTGCTGTCATTCACACTTAAAAACACTTCGCCATCCGCATCAAAAGCCTCAGCCCTGATTAAAACCTTTTCGGTCTCATTTACATGGGCTGTTACATCAATGCCAAGAATTTCAGGCATTGTATTAAAGAGAAGCCAGCCGATAGTGCTGCCCACAAGCTTTTTCCGCTCAGCATCAGGCAGTGCGTTAATTGAAAACGCGTAATAGGCGTATTTCCTCCCGCCGGCCTTATTCGCAACTATGGCAGAAGAGCCGTCACTCCACTCTGCAACAGAAAAGCCATCACTTACTGATAAGCTGTCAGGATAAGGAGAGGAATTGCCTACAAACAGGCTGCTTATCCCTGAAAGCACAGCATGCTCATTAAGCTTCAAGTTCTCACCTGCGCCGGCAACCCTGTCACCTGAAAACCCGGAACCAAGCAAAAACCCAAGCAACCCCGCTTCTGAGAGTTCAGAAGCAAGGTCAGCCCCCTCAAACAAGACAGGAACAGAATAATTGCCCAGCGCAACCAAATCATCATTGCCAAGAATACCGCCAGAATAATCACCAGCGCTCCAGACTATGGCGTCAAAAGAATTTGCAAACTCCACAGGCGGCGCAGAAAATTCATCAGAAAACTCTTCATCATTCAGATAATCAACAACGCAGTAGCCATCCCTCCTCAGAATGTCAACAAAAGAGCCTGCACTGCCCGGGTTCAAAGATATCCGCAAAGGCGCGGTATTATCCTCAACCACAAGCACTTTCTCCCTGCTGCAGATGAACAACTCATCCTCAAGAATGTTATTGGACTCATTGTATTCAGAAACAGAGCCATCAGCGTCAATCACAGCCTTAAACCTGTGAACACCCTTTGAAGAAGGCAGCAAAGCACCCACCTCTTTAACCTCGCCAGCACCAAAATCAAGCAGGGAAGAAAATGACTCCTTGCCATCAAGATAAAGACGCACAACAGCAGAAGCAGGCTTACCGCCCATGTTGGAAACAGGCAAATCAACAGCTATTGCCGCCTTTGAATTATCATAACTGTAAGAGAAGCTGCCAAGCAGCAAGTCAGCGGCTGACGGATAAACAGGCACTTTGAACACTATCAGGTTATTAACGTAATCCTGCTCCAAAAAGGCAAAGTCGCTATTGGCAAAAACGCCAACCAAGTGAACCCCAACACCCAAATCAGCCTCAAAACTGTAATTCATGCTGTTCCCGGAAGAGCCAACAAAAGAAGCAACAGAAGGAACACCATCAACCGTAACATTAACGGCAGGCACGCCATCAATCGGCGAGCTGCTTTCAATAACAACAGTTCCCTTAACCAAGCCCTCAAACTGCACCCCAAAATCAACCTGCTCGGGATTGATGTCAATGCCGGAATCCTGAAGAAGCCACTCAATCGCATTGGAAGCAAGCTTTTCAGAAGAACCGCCTAAGGCGTCAATGCTGAAAGGCAGGAAAAGCGACTTCTCATCCCTCCTATCATGAGCGACCATTGCAGAGCCGCCACTGCCCCACGCAGCAAGCTCAACAGCGCCTTTCAGGGGAGATACGGCATCATAGAACGGGTCGCGGCCGGCATCAAACGGCAACCTGCCATCTAAATTGCGAACAACAAAATGATGCCTTGTAATGTTGATTCCAACCGGCTGGCTTTCACCAGACGAAGTGCCAACACCCGCCATGCTGCTGTTAAATGCGGAGCGCAAGGCAGACCTAAGGAAACTGCTGTCTGACAAGGCATCTGCAACATCACTGCCCTCAACGAGAAGCCTGCCTCTTTCCGAGAAATAATCACCCAACGCCTCAGCATCATCAGCAGTAATCCCGGCAGCATCAGTTCCGGCACTCCAGATTACAGCATCAAACTCAGCAAGGTATTCATAAGGCGGTGTTCCGCTTACGCCTGCATCAAGAGAGGAAAGGCACACACCATCCATTGAGGAAGCAGCCTTCTCAAACACAGTTTGCAATTCAGTGTTCTTCACAACAAGAAGCTGCTTTCCGGCACACTCACCGGCAGGCAGCGCAATCCTCCCTGTCTTTGCACAGTTGCCGCTATCATCACACACTGAAATGCCAGCACTGCCGAGAGCTCTGCCAACATCAAAAAAGGCAACTGAAACAGAGCTGTTGCCCTGCGATAACTGCAAAATGCTCTCACTATAATTTACAAGATAAGGCTCATCAGAGTCCTTTGCATAAGACAAAACGCTGAGATTGAACAATGGCGAGTGTTCATAAACATCAAAACTTACAAGCCTTGGCGAAACAGGGCTGGCAGGAGCAGTGTAATAAACATTGCTAATCTGCGGAGCAAGGTCATCAACAACAGTAATGTTTGACTCATTAACAACGCTTCCGCCGCCAAAATCAGAAATAAGGAGAAGTGTGTAATTCCCTGCAGGCACATTCAGAGGAAATGTAACCACGGCAGCCTGTTTCCCGCCTGCATCCCCGCTGCCATAAAGCAAACCAGCCTCGCCTTCAGAAAGGCTCCTGCCAATCCAAACACTGGCATCGTCAATATGCCCCGGAAAATCAGAACCGCATATAATGCTGTGGCTGAATCCCGCTTTCCCACTAAACCCAACAGTCTTGCCCAAAGTATTATTTGCAACCCTGACACCATTGACATAAAGCGAAACATTACCGCCATTCTCCCAAGCGCCAACAACATGAACCCACCGGTTAAGCATCTGAGACGCAGGCAAATCAGCAGTGGCATTCCTCAACTCAGAGCCGTCATTGACAAAAAACCTCAGCCTATCACCCTGCCAGTTCATGCAAACCCCATTATCAGAATCGCCTGATTTGCTCTGAGCAAAAATAACATAATTACCTGCAACTGCTGTCAGATTAACCCACGCCCCAACACTGCCTGACTCCATAACAGTTTCCATGCTATCAGTAACAGCCCTGTCGCCAGCCCCGTCAAGCAAAAGACTGCCTGAACCAGACTTTGCAATCTTGGAAATGTGGGCATCACCCAAAAGCGAAAGAGCAAGAGAGCCTGCAACATCGCCAGCACCGGAATCAAAACTGTAACCATGCGAAGGAAGAGGAACTGCAACATCAGGAGCATCCACAACAGCCCTGAAATCCTGAGCAACCTTACCAGACTCGTTTGAAACAAGCTGCACGACAACCATAACATCCCTTCCCGAACTGCCGCTAAAACTCACATTAGCAGTCAGATTACTCACATTAGCAGTCAGATTGGAACTAAGAAACTGAACTTCACTGACATTAAACACTTCAACATTACCAAAACCAACAAAAGGGGGCATAACCCTGAAGCTGCCACTGAACAAAGCCTCTTTCTCAGGAACATCTGGAGCGCTATCATCCTGAACTCCCTGCCTATACTTAACAACAACCTTCAATCCATACCCGCCGGCAGCTTCAGTGCCTGCAAAATCATAAGTGTAAGAACCTCCCTCCTGCACAAACTTAAACGGAAACTCAGAATTGCCAGGCCCAAAAACCGTTCCGTTAACTTCTGTAACTGAAACATCATCAAACACTTCAACAACAATATGCTGAACATCGCCAGCCAAAAGCTCACTTCCAAAATTAACAGAAAACTCAACACTCTCGCTGAAGCCAAACGCGGCAGACAAGTCAAGCAGCCCGGAACCAAAACCTATATCTTTACCTGCGGCGCCAAGGTCCAAACTTGAACCCTCAAGAATGTTCCTCACTTCCAAAGGAGAAAGCTGAGGACTTTTTGAAAGAAGCAAAGCAGCAGCGCCCGAAACATGAGGCGCAGCCATAGATGTGCCAGACATGGAAGCGTAACCATTCCCAAGAACAGAGGAAAAAACATCAACACCCGGAGCAACCAAATCAGGCTTTATGCCAATGCCGTCAACAACCCCCCCGGAAGAAAAGCAGGCAAGCTCCTTATCATCAGAAACAGCCCCAACAGCAATAACATTCCCTGAACTGCCCGGACTCATAACGCCCCTGAAGCCGCCACAGGCACCAGACGGGCAGCCAGAACCGCAATTCCCAGATGCAGCAACCACAACAATGCCTGCATTTATCGCAGCCTGCAAAGACTCCTCAACAAGAGGGTCAACAGAAGTCGGAGAGCCCAAACTTATGCTG
>JACPBT010000005.1 GCA_016180145.1 Candidatus Woesearchaeota archaeon
TATAGAATAATATTTATTCTGACAAAGCTGCCTAAAAGAAGCATGATAAAAGACTTCACGCCAAGACTGTATCAGGAGGCAATACTCGCAACAGCAGCAAAAAGCAACACACTCATAGTCCTGCCCACAGGGCTTGGAAAGACAAACATATTCCTCATGATAGCGGCGCACAGGCTCAGGCACCACCCGGACAGCAAAATACTCCTCATAGGACCAACAAAGCCGCTCATAGAGCAATACCTTGAAGTCTTCAAAAAACACTTTGAAATAGAAGAAGACAAAATGGCAGTCCTCACAGGCCTTGTCAAGCCTGAAAAAAGAATTGAGCTGTGGAACAAAGCCGCAATAATATTCTCAACACCGCAAGGGCTTGAAAACGACATACTAAGCAACAAAATAAGCCTTGAAAACATCTCCCTGCTCGGGATAGACGAGGCGCACAGGGCAGTAGGAAACTACAGCTACGCATGGATTGCAAAACGATACTGGACAACTGCAAAATTCCCCCGCATAACAGGAATGACAGCATCGCCGGGAAGCGACCCTGAAAAAATAGCAGAGGTCTGCACAAACCTCATGATAGAAGAAATAGAAGTAAGGACAGAAGAGGACGAGGATGTAAAGCCATACATACAGCAGATGGACATAGACTATGTAAGGGTTGAGCTGCCTGAACGACTAATTGAAGTCAAAAAGCTGCTTGAAAGCTGCATAAGCTCAAAAATGGAAATGCTGAAGAAATTCGGCTATATAAAACGCGGAATCGGGCTTTCAAAAAGCGAACTGCTTGCAATGCAGGCAGAGCTTAGAGTAAAAATGGCACAGGGCGAAAGAGACTTCATGCTCCTCAAATCAATATCAATACTCGCAGAGATAATGAAGGCAAGCCACGCAGCAGAACTCCTTGAAACACAGGGAATAGAACCACTGCACAAATACTTCCAAAGAATGCAGGAAGAAGGGCAAGCCACAACAGTAAAGGCACTGAAAAACCTTCTTGCAGATGAAAATTTCAAGACAGCAATCGCAAAGACGCAAACACTTTACAACGAGAAGATAGAACACCCAAAAATAGATGAGCTGAAAAAAATAGTCACGGAAGCTGCAAAAAGCAATGCAAAAACAATAGTGTTCAGCCAATACAGGGATACAGCACTCAAGATAAGAGACTCACTAAACACAAGCGAAGGGGTAAAAGCGGAGATATTCGTAGGGCAGGCAAAAAAACAGGAAACAGGACTAAGCCAGAAAAAGCAGAAAGAACTGCTTGACAAATTCAGAAACAACGAATTCAACACACTGGTAGCAACCTCCATAGGAGAAGAAGGGCTGGACATAATAAAAGTGGAACTTGTCGTCTTCTACGAGCCAATCCCTTCAGCAATAAGGGCAATACAAAGAAGAGGAAGAACAGCAAGGCAGGAAAAAGGAAAAGTAATCATGCTGATAACAAAAAACACAAGAGACGAGGCATTCAGGTGGGTGGCGCACCACAAAGAGAAAAGAATGCACCGCATACTAAAAGGGCTGAAAGGCAGCCTCAAGCTGAACAAGACAGGCGACAGGAGCCTGCAGGAATACAAAAAAACAGGGAAGACCATAGTGATGGCAGACCACCGGGAAAAAGGAAACGTCTCAAAGGAACTATCAGAAAGAGGAATAGCGGTTGAACTGAAAACACTCGCATCAGGAGACTACCTGTGCAGCAGCCGGGCAGCAGTAGAAGTAAAAAAAACAGAAGACTTCGTAAATTCAATAATAGACGGAAGACTCCTTCAGCAGCTAAGAGGACTGAAAAACAACTACGAAAAACCCCTCATAATAATTGAAGGCAGGGAAGACATATACACAGCAAGAAACATACACCCAAACGCAATACAAGGGATGCTCGCAACAATAGCAATAGACTACGGAATACCAATCATAAAAACAAACGACGCAGCAGAAACAGCAGGCATAATAGCAGCAATCGCAAGGCGCGAACAGGAAAAGGGGTATGATGACTTCCAGCTGCACAGCAGCAAACCGCTTACAATAAAGGAAATACAATTCGGAAGCGTAAAAAACATCGTCAATACAGACTCAGAAGGACTTAAGAAAGCAGAGCAGATAGGAGAAAAAAGGGCAGAAGAAATAAGGCGGGCGCTGGATACGGAATATAAGGAAAACTGACTATAGGAAATAACCTTAATTTTCGCAACTTCAAAAAACACTTGTAAGGTTATTTCCTAATAAGCAAATCACGTTTCGTACAGAGCAAAGCTACGATTATTAACGTGATTTGCTACAAGCTAAAAATAAAGCTTATTTCTTCAGCATCTTAAGACGGGAGAAGCTTTCCCTTTCCATCTCCTCAAGACGCAACCGGATATAAGAAGCATCACCCCTAAGGCGCGGAATAGTAAGCTGCTCAAGCGCATTAACCTTTCTTTTAGTCTTCTCAATCTCCCTCAAAAGACGCTTCAGAGTGACCTCAACAGCGGCAGCAGCAACAATCTTTTCAACAACACGCTCATAAGAAGCAGCAGCCTCATCAATCTTAGCAGTTGACGAAAGAACCCCATAACCCCGCTCAAAAATGCTCTTCTTAAACTCACCAAATGAAAGCGAAGGAATCCTGACACCCATAATATTCTTTGAAGAAACCTCAACCAAAGGCTGCTGCTGAATAGACATGGAAACAGACTTAATCTGAAGGTCAGAATCAATTGCACGGGCAACATTAACCCTATGATGAGCAGCAGCGTATTCTGCAACAAGCTCCTCCCTGACATTCCGAGCCTTCTTAAGAACATTAAAAAACTCAAGAATAAGCCCGTCCCTCTTCTTCTTCAGAAGCTTATGCCCCGAAGATGCAAGAGCAATCTTCTTCTGCAACTGAAGCAGCTCAGAGCGCGTAGGCTTAACATTTGCCATAATACTTCTTCCTCAAATCAGGGTGAATCCTTGAAAGCTCAGCCTCAGGTATAGCAGAAAGCAGCCTCCAGCCAATATCAAGAGTCTCGCCAATTGAACGCTCCTCATTCCTTCCCTGACGCACAAACTTATCATCAAACTCAGCAGCAAGCTTCAACAGGCGCCTGTCCCTCTCAGACAGCGACTCCTCACCAACAATTGCAACAAGACCGCGCAAATCAAGCCCCTCAGCATAAAAAGCATACAACTGGTCAGAAAGCTGCTTATGGTCCTCCCTTGTCTTCTCCCTTCCAATGCCAAGATTCATAAGCCTGGAAAGCGAAGGCAGAACATTAATCGGAGGATAAACATTGCGCCTGTGCAAATCACGACTAAGCTCAATCTGCCCCTCAGTAATGTAACCAGTCAAATCAGGAATAGGATGGGTGCGGTCATCACCAACCATGGTCAGAATAGGAAGCTGGGTAATAGAGCCTTTCTTCCCCTTAACCATCCCAGCACGCTCATAAATGCCGGCAAGAGTCGTATACATGTAACCGGGATAGCCGCGCCTGCCAGGAATCTCCTCCCTCGCACTGCCAATCTCACGCAAAGACTCGCAGTAAGTGGTCATATCAGTAAGAATAACAAGAACATGCATGTCCTTCTCAAACGCAAGGTATTCTGCCGCAGTCAATGCAAGCTGAGGAGTAAGAAGGCGCTCAACAGCAGGGTCACTTGCAAGATTCATAAAAACAACAGAACGCTCAAGAGCCCCAGTCTGCTCAAAGTCATCAATAAAACGGCGAGCCTCCTCACTCGTAATACCCATTGCAGCAAAAACAATGGCAAAACTGCTCTCCTTACCAACAACCCTTGCCTGACGGGCAATCTGAAGCGCAATCTCATTATGCGGAAGCCCTGAAGCAGAAAAAATAGGAAGCTTCTGCCCGCGAACAAGAGTGTTCATAGCATCAATAGTTGAAATGCCGGTCTGAATAAAATCAGAAGGGTTAGCGCGCGAATAAGGATTAATAGCAGCTCCTGTAATATCAAGCATCTTATCAGCAACAACCTCAGGACCATTATCAACAGGCCTGCCAGAACCAGAGAATATCCTGCCAAGAAGCTCTTCAGAAACGCCAAGCTTAATCGGCTGATTAAGAAACTTAACACGAGTATTGAGGTCAATGCCGGAAGTCCCCTCAAAAACCTGAACAATAACGACCTCATCACTCGTATCAAGAACCTGACCGTTCTTCACAGAGCCATCAGGCAGCATAACCTTAACCATGTCAGCATAAGCAACAGGCTCAGTCTTCTTAACAAAAACCAAAGGCCCTGCAACCCGGCTAATAGTCCTATACTCCTTCATTTTTCCTGCCTCTTACCCAGCTTCCCAAACTCAGCTTCAATATCACCCAAAATGCCCTTCAGCAAGCCATCATAATCACGGACAAACTTAACCTCAGCAAGCCTGTCCTTCGCCCGGACAGAGATTATATCAGAAACCCTAACACCAGACTTCAACGCATCATAAGACAAATCACCATACCTAAGAATAGCCTTAATCATTGCATAAGTCTTCTTAGGCTCAGAATAGGTATCAACCTCATGAAACGCATTCTGCTGCAAAACAACCTCCCTGACAAGGCGCGCAACCTGAATGGTAACCTGCTCCCTCTCAGGCAGAGCATCAGAGCCAACAAGCTGAACAATCTCAAGCAGCTTCTCCTCCTCCTGAAGAATGCGCATAACACTATCAACAGCCTCCCTCCAACCGGCAACAACATTAGCAGCAAACCACGAAGACAGCGCATCAAGATAAAGAGAATAAGAATTAAGCCAGTTAATGGCAGGAAAATGCCTCCGCTGCGCAAGCTTGGCATCCAAAGCCCAAAAAACCTTAACAACCCTCAAAGTGCCCTGAGTAACAGGCTCTGAAAAATCCCCGCCGGCAGGCGAAACAGCACCAATCACAGAAACAGAACCCTGAGAACCGTTAATATTAACATACCTGCCTGAACGCTCATAAAACTCAGCAAGCCTCGCAGAAAGGTAAGCAGGATAACCCTCCTCACCAGGAAGCTCCTCAAGCCTTGAGGAAATCTCACGCATAGCCTCAGCCCACCTTGAAGTTGAATCAGCCATCATAGCAACATTATAACCCATATCACGATAATACTCAGCCATAGTCATACCACAATAAATAGAAGCCTCCCTCGCAGCAACAGGCATATTAGAAGTGTTGGCTATCAAAACCATGCGGTTAAGAAGAGGCTTGCCACTCCTCGGGTCAATCAACTCAGGAAACTCAGTCAAAACCTCAGTCATCTCATTACCACGCTCACCACAACCAACATAAACAATAATGTCAGCATCACACCACTTGGCAAGAGATTGCTGAGTTATAGTTTTTCCGCTTCCGAAAGGCCCGGGAATAGCAGCAACACCACCCTTGGCAATCGGAAACAGCGCATCAATAACCCTCAACCCAGTAACCAAAGGCTCAACAGGAGCAAGCTTTGAAGAAGTGGGACGAGGCTTACGGACAGGCCACTTATGCATAAGGCTCAACTCAAAACCATTATCAAGAACACAAACAACCTCATCAACCCTGAAAGAGCCATGCCTGACTTCCTTAACAACACCCTCATTCCCCGGAGGAACCATAACCCTGTGAACCACCTGGCCCTCATTAACCTCACCAATAACAGAGCCGCTGCTCACCTTATCACCCTTCTTTACAACCGGCTTAAAATCCCACTTCCTTGAACGGTCAAGACCCGGAGCAGCAGCACCCCTAAGAATGAAATCACCCATCAGCTTCTTAAGCTCAGGCAAAGGCCGCTGAATGCCGTCATAAATAGAAGAAAGCATACCAGGACCAAGCTCAACAGAAAGCGGCTCCCCTGTATTAACAACAGGCGCGCCAGGCTTCAACCCAGTAGTATCCTCATAAATCTGAATAGTGCAACGGCTGCCATTAATCTGAATAACCTCACCAAGAAGACGCTCATCACCAACATGCACAACATCATACATGCGCGCATCAAGCTCAGCAATGGCAACAGGCCCTGCAACCCGATAAACAACACCCTTCTTCATCACAACTCAACCCCAATGGATTTACGAATCATCCTCTTAAGAGACTCCTGAGAAGCCTGCTCGGACAAAGTAATGAAAACAGGCCTAAGCGAATCCTCAAGAGACTGCCTCTCATAAGCATCAAGCCCGTCAAAAAGACGCTCATCAACAACAGCCACCCCAACAGAAGCGTCCTGCCTGACAGATTGAATGGCACCGGCAGGGCTGTCAGTCTCAAAAACCTTCTTAATGCCTGCAAGCCTAAACCCGAGGCAAAAATCCTCCTTACCAATAACCGCCATTTCCATCTGGAACAACCCACTATTTTAAATAATTAGCTGTTGCTCAGCAAACCCAATACCCAAACCAAGCTGGCTGGACTTAATAAGCATCTTCAAATTACGAACCTCAACCTCCTTGGCAAACATGTAACCAAGAATAACATCAACGCTAAGCGGATGCTGATGAAGCATAAGCCTCGTCCTGGCAAGAAGAGAGCGGCCAAACTCAAGCTCAGCCTCAGACAAGCTCCCCCTAAGAAAAGCACTGACAGACGCTTCAGAAACCCTCTGAGAAAGAACCCTTGCAGCATCATCAGAACTCTCAGACTTAAGCAAAGCCCGCACAAAAGCGCTCGGAGAGCCTGAAACGCGCCTCAAAACCCCTGCCCGGTCAACACCGGCACGCCTCAGGCGAAGAATATTAATAATGTTAAGCATCTCCAACTCAGCCTCAAGAAACTTCCTAAAAAGCCTGCCCTGAGAGGGAAGAGAGCCTGCAAAGGAGCTTGCATACGCATAGTATTCAGAATCAACAACCTCCTCAAACCCGGCAATGCTGTTTGACTTGATAAAAGAATCAAAAGCATCCCTAAAAAGCTCAAACCTTAAACCAAAAAGATTCAGCTTCCTAAGAAAATCCTCAACAGACTCAGACTTAAGCAAAAACTCAAGACGCTCAACAGAAAGCTGCCCGGCAGGAAGAAGCATAGCCCTGACAGAATCAGGACTTTCCTTAGCATGAATGCCACGCAGAATTGCCTTAACATTCCAAACATCAACACGGAGAAGATAAGCCTGAATAACCAGCCTAAGAGCATCAGCGGAAATCCTTTTCAGCTTACCCCAAGTATCAACAAGATTACGATTAAGAGCCATCTCCAAAAGGCCAACACCAGAATACTTCAAACCAAGCTCATCAACAGCCCCCTTGTAATCTGTGCCCTGAAGAAAACCTGCAATCTCACTCAAACTCATCTTAAGCAGCTTGTGATAATCCTCCCTGCCAAGAAGGCGGGAGCGCATCACACTCACACGCGCATAAGTATAAGGATACCTGCCAAGATGCAACACTTTGAGGGAGCGCCTCATTTTTTCACCCTGCCGAACAGAATTTCATTAAGCTCAGGCAAAAGCCTCTCCTTAAGCTGCTCAAGAAGCGCATCATAACTATAATCAACCCTAAACTCGCCACTGGCAGACTCGGCAACAACCCCGCCAAGAATGCCAGCCTCCTTCACACTAAAATTACGAACAAGCTTAACATCCCTTTTACAGCAATAAACAACACCAACCTCCAGCTCAGAAGAAGCCTTTTCAAGCAACTTCTTAACATGCCCGGCACGAACACCCTCAGGAAGCTCTGCAAGACGAGCCCTGACCTCTGCAAAAAGCCCATCCACATAACCCTTCTTAAACGAAAGAACAAGCTTCTGCCCCTCAAGCTTGGCAGAGGCAGCCTCACGCCTCCTAACCTGAGCCGCATCACCGGAAAGCTGCTCCCTAAAAGACGCCTCCCTATCCCTAAGCTGCTTTTCAGCAGAGGCAAGAATATCTGAAGCCCTCTTCTTCGCAGACTCAACAATCTGAGCAGAGCGCTGCCTAGCCTCATCCAATACACGCTCCTTAACCTTCTCAAGCCCCATCGTCCCTACTCTGCCAGCCCTATAATCAGGAAAGCCATGACAAAGCCGAAGATGACAAGCGTTTCAGGGATGACAGTAAGTATCAAACCCTTACCAAACGACTCGCTCTTCTCAGCCATAGCACCAATAGCAGCAGCGCCAATCTCCTTCTCTGCAATGCCTGCCGCTATAGCCGTCAAGCCTATCGCAAGGCCCGCACCAATTGCAATCAATCCAGTTTCCGCCATTTTAAAATACCTCCTCAATCTTTTTACCAAACGGTTGAAAAGGAATTGCGCCCCCTTTAAAGAACTTTGTAAAAAACTCAACATAATGAAGCCTGAGCGAATGCAAAAACCCGCCAAGCAAGCCAAGCGCAATGTTAAGAGAATGACCGACAATGCCAACGAGAATGGCAGGAATAAGCATCAAACCGCCAGAAGACGCAAAATCCTCAACAAAACCGTTAACAACAACAGCCAAACCAACAGAAGCCAAACCAACAGCCATCAAACGCGAATAAGAAAGAACATTGCTAACAATGCCAGGAATTTCAACAACCTCCATAGGCTCGCCAAGCAAAAGCATAACAAAACCGGCAACCAGCAAAAGAGCGCCAAAATAAGAAGGCAGAGCAACCACATTAAGCACGGACAACGCCAGCAAAGCAGCACCAGCCTCCATAACAAGCCAACTGCCCTTGACAAGAACAGCCTTCCTCAAACCGTGGCGAAGCTCATTCAGGAAACCAAGAATAATGCCTGCATTAACATGAACAAGCCCTATAGCAATGGAAACCATAAGCATCTCCTTAATCTGATGAACCCTGCTGATAACATGCGGAATCTCAAAACCAAACAACTCCTCAAAACCAAAAAACTCGCCAAAAAGCATACCAAAAAACATTGAAGAAAAGGCGGCAGGCATGACAACCTTAGCAAGAGGCGCAGCAGACGGAAACTTCCGCGAAAGGAAAAGAAGCAAAAAAACAGTAACAGCACCGTAACCAACATCACCAAGAATAATCCCAAAGAAAAGAGGAAAAGTAAAAGACATAAAAACAGTGGGGTCAATTTCCCAATACCTCGGAAGCGCATAAAGATTCATAAAAAACTCAAATGGCTTGACTTGAGCAGGATTGGAAAGCTTAACAGGAACATCCTCACCATGGTGAGGAGCTTCAACAACAACATCAACACTGCCCTTAGTAACCATTGCAATGCGCTGCAAAAGCATATCAACACCCGAATCAGGAACCCACCCGCTGACAACAAAAATATTCTGCGAGGAAGCAAAACGCAACGGGGATTCTGCTTTCTCAAGCTCAGCAGAAAGAAAAGCATCAGAAAGCAGAAGAAAATCATGCCACTTCTGTGAAAGACGGACAAGCTGCCTGCTAATAGACTCCTGCGACTTTAAAAGACTAGAACGGCGGGCACGCAAGGAATCCAAAGCAAGAGAAGGAGAACCCTTCAAACCCCCAACCAAGGAAAGAGAAAGCTCTGAAAAACCATTAGCTGAAAGCAATCCGGAAGCCCTATCCCTGAACGAATTCGGAACAAACAAGGCAACGAACTTGGCGCCTGAACTAAAAAGCTCAAACTCATCAGTCTGAACAGACAACTCAGAACGCAAAAGCTCAGGAGAATCAACAAAGCCAACAAAAGCGGAAATTGAAGAATAAGGAACGTAAGCCTCAAGAGAAAGCGGCAAACCACACAGCACAGAAAGAATTGAGACTTTGCTGTCAAGAACCTTGAGCTCATCACCAATGCGCTTAGCATCCTCAAGCCTTGAATTAACATCCTCCTGCAGAAGCCTCACTGCCTTTGCAAGCTGGGCAAAATTCTTAACACCCAAAGCGCGAAAGCCATTGCTAAGACGAGCCTCATCCTGCAAAGAAAGCTTAGAAATAAGCGCCCTCACAACCACCAAAATCTCAGAAATACGGGAGGCACTCTCTAAAGGAGAGCCTATATCAAGCTCAGACTTAACATGACTTATAATATGCATGGCATTAAAACGATAAAGCTCGCCAATAACAGGCTCAATAAAGCTCTTCGGAGCAGTCACAACTACTTTACTCATCCGTTCAGCCTTAAGCACATCAATCACCAATCAGCTTAGACAAGCCATTCATAACAAGCGCAAGCGCCTGCTCCCGCCTCTTATCAGCAGAAACCTTAAGCTCGCCAACTTCTGCATTTTTCTGAGCAAGCCTCTTCTCCCTCAACTTAGCAGCATCCTCAGCAGCAGACTTAAGAGAACGCGCCCTTTCAGAAGCAAACCACAAATCCTTCCCAGCAACAAGCTTTAAAGACTGCGCCTCAGCATCCCTCACAACCTCAGCGCCATGCCTCTCAGCATCAGCAACAAGCCTGCTCGCCTCTTCCTCAATTGAACGAATACCCTTCAAGAGCTGGTCAGACATCTCAAAAACCCTTTAAACAAGATGCAGGGCAAAGATAAGCCGCCTTCTGTCAAACCCCTCACGGAAGGTTTGCCTTAACATTTGACTAAGCGCCTTAAAAAGGCTTGCACCGGCCGGACAGCTATCTCACCGCATCCCTGAGCAACGTCAATAGGTTAACTCTCAGCCATCGCTGGCTGATTCGCCACATCATCCTCGCTCAAGGCCGTGTAGTTTCTGCGCTGGAGCGCACCTCACAGCACCTGCCTCACGGCAGCGGCCAAACATGGTGGGCGGACTTTCCTAAGCGTAAAAAAACGCCTTCAGTTAAGCACTTGCCCTGCAATCATTCAGGGGTTAAACCACGTTTAAAAATGTTTCGGGACGGCGGCGAAGTCAAGTTATGCAGGATAGTGTAACTGCTCACAGCAACAGCCACTACGACTACGGCAACACGCAGAGGCAGCCTCACTGCGGTTCGTGGTCTGCCTTCGCTCTGCTCGGCAGGCAGCCATAGCAACTGCAAAGCAATTTCCCACTTAACTTGAAATCATCCAAAATAAGCAATATTTATATAGAAAGAAATGCATATGAGATATATATTATG
>JACPBT010000006.1 GCA_016180145.1 Candidatus Woesearchaeota archaeon
TCCCGTCCTTTTGGTGAGGGTGATTCTGCGTGGCATTTTTCTGTTGGTGATTACATTGGCTCGTCTGACAGGCCAATCTGGCGTATTCCGTTTTACATAGGGCAGTGGTATTATAACTATAATCCTGCTCTCGGTCCGAATGCGCCTGAGTATCCTCCTTCTAATCATTACAATTATGCGCTTATGCAGGTTGTCGGCGGTGAGCGTTTTGTTCCGGTTATTATGTATAGGGCAATGGCAAGCTTTCTTGGTGTTTTTGCTGTTTATTTTCTTGTCAGGAAGCTTTATGGGATGCCTGCTGCCTTGATAGCGTCATCCGGGCTGCTTTTTTCGGTTAGGGAGTATATGATTTATTTGTGGGGGCAGCAGCCGACTCTTGTTTCGGTTGTTTTTGCTCCGGTAACATTCTACGCTTATTACAGGTATCTTACCTCTTATTACAGCGGTGAGAAAAAGCCTGCTTACCTTTATGTGACAGCGCTTCTCTTGTGTTCGCAGTATCTGCTTCACATTCAGGGTTTTACACTCTCAATGGCGGTGCTTGGCGCTTTCACTGTTATGATGTCTGTTAAGTATAGGAAGCTTCCTTTTTTGAGGGAGGGGAAGCTGCATCTTGCTGTTGTTGCTGTGCTGATGCTTGCCGTGATTCTTCCTTTTATTATGATTTATCTTGGCACGCCTCAGCAGGTTCCCGGTGGCCCTGACTTTTCAAGGCTGTTCAGTTGGGGTGTTGAGCATTCGCTTGTTGCTGGCAGTTATCCTCCTGCTTTTGTTGAGTTTTCTGCCGAGTATCCGAAGTTTTTTTTGCCTCTTATTCTTCTGGGCGTTCTTTTTCTTCTCATTAAGCGCCGCTCTTCTGATATTCTTATGCTTAGCTGGCTTTTTGGGGTTTATTTCATGCTTCATGCCGATATTTTTCTTGGCGTTTCTGTGGAGCGTTCTGCCCGTATGCTTATTTCTGAGCCTTCTTTGTTTTACTCCCTTATTGGAATTGGCGCTGTTTCGCTTTTTTCGTTTGTGCCTCTGCCGTCTGTTTTCAGGGCAGTTTGTAAATACGCCGTTGCAGGTGTGATAATTTCTATTCTTGTTTTTTCAACAGGCGTTGCCGCCAAGGATGCCTTGTCAAATTCCTACACCAGCATCTTCAGGATTACTCCGCCGCAGCTCGGGCTTTCTGACTGGGCGCGTTCTTCCCTTCCTGAGAATGCTTATCTTTATTATATGCCTGATAGTCAGGGTTTTAAGATTGGTAACTGGCAGTATGCCAAGATGCGTTGGATGCTTGCCGCCTCTCAGCGTCATTTTTCCAGTTTTCCGGGTGTTTTTGCTAATAATTCTGATGTGGCTGGTTCTCCGTTCTATTTTGTTTTTGATTATTCAGATTTGGCAGTTATCCTTTCTTCTCCGCCTAATCCTTTTCAGCAGTCTGCGCAGCAGAGTGCAAATGCCTTGCAGCAGTTTGAAATTGCAAGGTTTAATGGGACGCAGCCGCTTTACAACAGGGACAATATAAGGGTGTATGAGGTTGATGCTGAAGCTTTCAGGTAGGAATGTTGCATTTGCTGCCTTTGCAGCTGTCTTGGCAGTGGCAGCTCTCCATTTTGGGCTTGTTGGCGTCCGGACAATGGCAGGAATCGTCCTTTTCTTTTTCCTTCCTTTCTATCTTGTTATGAGAAATATTCAGTTTGAGGGTGATGAGCGTGTTTTCTTTTCTTTCTTTATAGGTCTGGCGTTCTTTTCCCTGTTTATTTTCTATTTCGGGAGGCTCGTTCCATCTTTCAGGGTGTCTGTTGTTGCTGTTTTTGTTGCGCTTCTCGCTGTTTCTTTTCTTCTTGCCAGGCGTAAGAAGTAGGTTGGTATTATCAGCCCTGTGATTAGCATTGCCAGGGGCGTTAGTGCTGTCTGGTATTTGAGGTGCAGCCCTGCCAGTCCGAGGTAGTAGCTTGTTACTGCTGTTATGCCGAGTGCTGCTGCGCTTCCGATTGCGATTCTTTCTGTGAAGTCCAGTTTTTCTTTCCAGTAGTGCATTATTGCATATCCGGGGAGTATTGCCATCCAGATTAGTGCGAGTGCTGTTCTCGTTGTTGTGGCTATGTCCTGCTTGTAGAATGCAATCTTCATTACAGCTGTGATTATTATTGCTGTGATTGCCAGTTTTGTTATCTCTTTTTTTATTTCAGGTTTGTCCAATGCAATTCCCCCCGTTGTTGTTTTTTACTATTGATGTTGCCGCATTCTCAAATGAAATTGTCATTCCGCTTTGCAGGAATGTTTGTTTTATTGCGTTGTTGTATTGTATCAGCGGTGCAAGCTGTTGGCTTGATGTTGTCTTGTCAAAGACATAGTAGCCATACCTGCATATGTTTTTGTTGTATGGTGGCAGTTCTGATTTGTTTCCTTCAAGTTTGTAGGTGAATCCGAACAGCCCTTTCCTGAATGGCAGCCCTGTTCCGTAGTCAAGGTTTATTGAGTATTCGTATTCATGCTTAATTGCGTGCTTGTTGATGCCGTCAATGTAGTCCTGCGGGCTTATCAGGTAGTTTATTGCATGGGCGTTGTAAAGCATGGACGTCTGGTCGTATCCGTCTCCATACATGAACATCACCTCGTCCTTTATGTTCAGGTTTCCTTGGAGCCATTTGAACATCTCCCACCGTTCATTATACATTGTTCCCTGTGTTGATAGTGGCTGGTAGTTCATTCCGATTATTGCTGCTGTTATTATTATTGCAGTTGCCGTTGTGTGCAGTGTTGTCCAGTTTATTTTTGCGCTGTTTTTTGCCAGGCTTATCAGCTTGTATGCCCCGATTCCGAAGAGTGGCGCGAGTGTTACTGGCCACATGAATCTGGTTTGGAACGCCCTTGGCCCGAATCCTACGAAGCTTGCGTATCCTATTATGAGCATGTATGGCCCAAGCATCTCTGCTATGTGCGGCTTTCTTTTCCACACAACGTAAATGAATGCTGCTGCGAGTAGTGCGTATATCCCTACTGCTGCTGTATCTGATGTTATTTTTGATGGTATGCTTAGCAGTTTTGCTGCTGTTGCTGCCAGTGCTGCGCTGCCGATTGAGAGGAGTGTGTTCCGGTAGTATATGCTTATCATTCCCGCAAGTATTATGATTATTATCCATAGCTGGAAGTCCTGCAGCATTCTTACGTTTGGGAAGCCCTGGTTGACATTCTCAACGTAGAAGTGGTATCCGAATCTTTTTCCCCATGTGAAGAAGAATATTATCATGTAGTATGCGCTTATGGCTGCTGCGATTATGCCTGATGCGATTATTGTCTTTGAGGCTTTCCAGTCTTTTTTAAGTGCCGCCACAGTCAGCGCAACCGCCACGAACCCTGCAACGAATATCATTTCAGAGGTGTGGGACAGTGCAACTGCTGATGTGAATATTATGAGCAGTATCGCTGATTTTGGCAGTTCAATCCTTGACAATGCCCAGAATGTTCCGAGAAGGAATAGTGTTCCGATAATGAATGGCCATTGCCCTACAAGTATTCCCATGTAGAAGTTTTTTGCGAACATGAGTGTTGTTAATGGCAGGGACAGGAGCGCTATGTGCCTGTTGTAGTGCTTTACGCCGTAATACATTACGATTGCTGATAGTATTGCTGCTATGAACACCAGCAGGTAAAGTGCGTCGTAGCTTTGCAGTCCGCTTGCGTATGACAGCATTGCTGCGAGGTGTGATGTGCCTGGCATGTAGTAGCCGATAACTCCTTCATAGCCTGCAAGGATGTATGGCGCTTCTGTGGCGTAATTGCCTTGCTGCTTGACCCATTCTGCCCTTACTTGGTGCTGGTATGCGTCTGCTGCCGAGTAGCCATATGGGAAGTCGTGGCTTAGTGTGTGGCTCCATAGCGTTCCTATGCCTGTCCACATCATTAGCGCAAAGAATGCTATAATTACAATCTTTTCAGCGTCAAACTTCATTGGCTTTGTGCTTTTCCTGCAATTTATAAAATTTCTCTTTGGTGGACGGTTGCAGGTTAATTGTCATAATTATCGCAGGGTGCATTGCTTATAGCAAATCACTTTAATAATCTGAACTTTGTTCCTAATGAATAAGTGATTTGCTTATTAGGAAATAACCTTACAAGTGTTTTTGAAGTTACGAAAATTAAGGTTATTTCCTATAACTTTGCCCTTTGCGGGGTTCTATGGCAATTGAACACGATTAAGGATGAGGCCTTAATGGGGGCGTAGGCGTTTTTTGAGTGTAAGCAACTTCGGCGCACTTAATCCAATATCCCTAGCTCTGGGCTTAATGGAGGCATAGGCGTATTTTGAGTGTAAGTAACCCCAGGCACATACATTAATCCAAATTTTCTTGTTATTTCATAGAAATCGCTTTTATGTGGGCTTTCAGTTCCTCCGCCAGTGATAATGCTCACAGGAACACCCATAACAGAATTAGATGACTCTAAAACTTCATAACCTTTAGCTTGCAATTTGTATATTATTACTTTTCTAGCGTTTCCAAAATCTAATCCGGGTAACTTATTCAATTCAGTCATTGCTTCTAAATCCAAATTAAATGTTTGAAAAATTTGTGACATTTTAATCTTGTAAATAGAACACGATAGTTGCTTATAAATCTTTTGCTTATGTTACTATTCTGAAGAAGATACGTTTGTCTTATTTTTTGTTTGATTGTTTTTGACTTAAATGTCCACCAGAAACTTTATATAAACGTCGGCACGGACAGTTTTAAGTGATTTAATGGAACTTTTGCTGTCAATAGTCCTGCCTACTTATAATGAAAGCGGTAACATTGAAATTCTCATTCCTAAAATAGAGGAAACTCTGGCTAAGCATAAGGTAGCTGGTGAAATAATTGTTGTGGATGATGACAGTCCTGATGGGACGGCAGAGGTTGCACGGAAGTTTAATGCAGGATATGGCAATGTCATAGTTGAAGTGAGGAAGGGTGAGAGGGGTATAGCTGGTGCTTGGATGCGCGGCTACAGCATTGCGAAGGGAAAATATGTTGCGACAATGGATGCTGATTTGTGTCATTCGCCTGAGGATTTGATGAGGATGGTTGCCAGGCTTGGTGATTGTGATTTTGTGATAGGCTCAAGGTATATGGCTGGCAGTGGTGGCATGCAGCAGGACAAGACTTTTATTCAGCTTCTTGCAAGCCGTGTTGCTCAGAGGATTAGCCGTTTTCTTATTGGTTTGCATTTTACTGACCCTACTCATAGCTTTCGTGTTTTCAGGCGCGAGGTTTTTGATGCTGTTAAGGGGAATGTCCGTAGTCAGGGGAATTATTTTCTTGCTGAGTTTCTTTTTTATGCTGTCAGGCGAGGTTTTAGGGTTGCTGAGGTTCCTATTGCTTATGGTAAGCGTGGTTATGGGAAGACCAAGCTTAATGTCTGGTTGGAGGGTTTGCGTTTCCTTTTTAAGGCGGCTCAGGTTTTTTTCAATACGAAAGTCCTCAGAAAATGAAGAAAGTGTTTATCACAGGCGGCAGTGGCGTTGTTGGCAGTGCTTTGGCTCGTTTTCTCTCCCGCGATTACAGGGTTTTTGCATCTTATAACCGTTCTCCTCCGAAGCCTTTTGAGGGTGTTGAGTTTGTGCAGCTTGACATAACAGACAGGGGTGCTGTTTCTTCAGTTGTCCGCAGTTTGAATCCTGAAATAATTGTGCATGCCGCCGCCTTGAAGGATGTTCGCTTTTGTGAGGCTAATCCTGAGACTGCCCGCCGTGTAAATGTTGATGGCACGGCCAATCTTGCATCTTCATGTGATGCCTTTTTCGTTTATGTCTCAACCGATTATGTTTTTGACGGCAGTCGGGGCATGTATTCTGAGGGCGCAGTTCCTAGTCCTTGGACGGTTTACGGGAAAACAAAGCTTCAGGGCGAGGTTGAGGTTGCTTCATTGTGCAGCCGCTATGCTGTCTGCCGCACTTCAGGCATATACTCTCTTGCTGAGGGTAATATTTTGCAGCGCATTCTTGGTTCTTTCAGGCAGGGAAAGGTTGATTCTTACTTTACTGATGTTTTTAATTCCGCAACCAATCTTGGCAACTTCTGCCGTATGCTTGGGCGCGTTATTGGGTTGGGTGAAACCGGAACTTATCATCTTGCCGGCTCTGAGCGTATCAGCCGTTACGGGTTTGCGCTTAAGGTTGCCGATACATTTAAATTTGGGCGCAGTTTAGTGCTGCCATTGGAGCTTGGCGAGGCTCGTCGCAGGGCTGAGTTGAGGCCTTTTGACCTTTCGCTTGATATTGCCCAGTCTCAGAAAAGGCTGGGTATTGGGTTTTTTGGCGTTGAAGAGGGGTTGGCGGAGATTAAAAATGAGGCAGATGCACTTAAAGGAAATATTTAGTGATGCTCGTGGTAAAATTGAGTCCATTCATTCAGGCATCCCTTTTAGGGAGATGAACAGGTTCACCTCTGAAAAGGGTGCGGTAAGGGGCGGTCATTACCATAAGGAATCAACTGAGCTTATCTATGTTGTTGAAGGGAAGGTTGAGCTTGAGGTAAGGGATGTGAAAACAGGCAAAACGTCAAAGGTAGTCCTTGCAAAAGATGACTGCCTGCTTATAGAGCCGTATGAGGCTCATAGTGCAAGAATGCTTGAGGATACTGTCTGGATTAACGCATTGACTAAGGAGTATGACAAGTCCAAGCCTGATATTTACAATTGACAGAGTGAAAGATTTATATATTATAGCCGCTTTAATGTTTTCTGGTGAATTGAAAATGTCAGGTGTAACTTTGGAGCAGTTGAACGAGAATGTTCTTGAGCTTAAGAAAGAAGTAATGACGTTGAAAGATTACTTACGTGAGGATTTTGAGCTTGCTGATGATGTTAAAAGGGATATTGAAGAGTCCCGTAGGCGTCCTATTTCCGAGTTCGTTAAGCATGCTGATGTGATGAAGCGGTATTCATAAAATGGCTTTTGAGATAGTCTGGGATCCTAAAGCGCTTAAAGTTCTTGATAAACTGCCTAAAGAGTATTCCCAACGGATTGTGAAAAAGGTT
Source organism: Candidatus Woesearchaeota archaeon (assembly GCA_016180145.1). Classification (GTDB taxonomy): domain Archaea; phylum Nanobdellota; class Nanobdellia; order Woesearchaeales; family UBA10216; genus JACPBT01. The sequence goes on from JACPBT010000006.1 coordinate 7,009, forward strand.
GATTTGTCTAAATACGACCCTGAGCGATATGCTGAACGGTTGGTTGGGGAGGAGGTTTGCAAGATTCGTGTGGGTGATTACAGGGTTTTTGTGGACATTTGCTATAGTCCTGATATAATTAAAGTTATAACCATAAGGCATAGAAGGGAAGCTTACAGGAGGATGTAGCTTATAATTTCTAATAAACTATCTCATATACCGCCCCGTTTTTGTTCTCATAAATCAGTTCTGCATTGTTTTTTGTAAGTTCGTTAACTGCCTTGTTGCCGTTTGTTGCAAGCTTTAGTCCTGTTTTTCTTCCCTGTTTTTCGTATTTTTGTGTTATGTCTGCCATGTTGTTCTCCACGAGTATGTGGGTTGCTTCAACTTCTTTCAGCCTTTCCAGCAGTTGTTTGCCTGTTGTTATTTTGGTGAAGTCTATGTATCCCTGGTATGCCGGGTTGCACCATATGTAGTCATGCTCGCTGTAGTATCCTCTTACGTCTCCGTATAGGCATATTTTTGCTTCTTTGAGGTTTTCGTTTGCGTATTTTAGCAGTTCGTAGTTTGCTACTTTGCTTTTCAGGTAGTCTTCCTTTGGTTGCAGTCCTGTTGCCGCTTTTAGCTCGTCTGTGTTTGCTCCTATCCACATTGCGGAGTTTGCGAGCAGCATGAGTGCGAGGCTTGCTGTTGCTGCAATCTTTAGTAGCATTGTGTTTTCCTGCATTATCCTGGCAGCAGCGTATCCTGCTGCTATTGAGAGTATTGCGTATATTGGAAATGCGTATCTGAGTATTTGTGCGCTGTAAAACCATGGCAGTGTAAGCATTGAAGTTATAAGTAGCAGCACTTTTATTTTTCCGTTTACATTCCGCATGAGAATTAGCAGTGGCGTGTATGCAAGTAACGCAGCCCCGATGCCAAGCGTTTCTCCGAATGCGTTTGTGTGCATTGTTATGTTCCATGGCAGCATTAGCAGTTCTTTTATTCCTGTTCCCTGGCCTGTCCATTTTAGCGCTTCCACCCATTGTGTTGAGAGCATCTGGCTTATGTGGCTGCCTCCGAATATGTTGTAGAGCAGCGGATATAATGGGTTGCCTGTTTGTGCGTATGTTCTTGCAAGCCACGGGGCAACCGGTGCTGCCGCAGCGAGGCAGAACATTGCTGCATCTCTGGCTATGTCCTTGGGCTTTCTTTTTGCGAGTATGCTTTCGCCTGCAAAGAGTGCTGCGGTTATTATTGGTGTTATGAGTGCTGATGTTTTTGTGGCTGCTGCGAATCCGCTTGCGGCTGCGCTTAGGATTAGTATTGTTGTGCTTTTTGTTTCCCGCCAGAGGAAGAATGCGTAGATTGCGAGCAGGGTGTAAAATGCTGTGCTTATGTCCACAAATCCTCTTATGTTGTATACTGAGAATAGCGGCATTGTGTAGAATATTGCTGCTGCTATGAGTCCTGTTCTTTTTGTAAGGTATCTTGCGCAGAACAGGTATATTGCGAGTGCTGCCAGTATTCCTGTGTATGCTGCTATTGCCTCTGCCATTTCCCCGCCTGAAACAAGGTATCCGTCAAGGAAGAGCATGTTTGTTGCGAGGGGGTAGTTTGACGGTATGATGTCCGGTATGGATGTTATTTTGTGTTCGCTGGCGTAAATTTTTGGTAGCGCTATTATGATAGTGCGTCTGAGCTGCTTACCGGTGCTATTGACGCTGTCAGGTTGAGTATTGCAAGTGCGATGATGGCTGCTGCTATTAGGCTATCCATGCTCAGTTTGTAGTTTTCTTTTTTTGTGGCGTGTTGCCACAGTAGTTTGAGCAGTTTCTCTGTTCTTTTGTGGAACAGCAGCAGTAGTATTGCGATTGCTGCTTTGAAGGGTGTGCTGTATAGCAGTCCTGCCATTCCTGCGGTGAGTGTTGCGTAGGAGGCAATTGCTAGTCCTGTTGCCTGTGCGAACAGCGCTTCCTCTGCACCTTTTAGTCTTGCTCCTGTTTTTTCAAGTGCGTAGCTTCCTGTTCCGTAGGCTGCCAGAGCAAACGCCGCAAGGTATAGCAGTTCAATCATTTTGAAAGCAGCTCTGTTATTGTGAAATAGAAGTAAAGGGCAAACACTGTCGCCATCCATGCGGTTATTATTGCTGTTTTTTTGCTCATTTTAGCTTTTTAGCAGTTTTATTGCTGCTTCTGCAAACCCGTTGATGTCCCCTTCTTTTACAAGTATTCCTTCCTTAACGACTTCAGGGTGGCTTCCGACTTCAAATGCAACTACCTTTTTTCCGCACATCTGCGCCTGGACTGCCGGTATGTCAAATCCTTCCCATAGGGTTGCTGTCGTGTATAGGTCGCAGGCTGCGAAGTAGTGCGGCAGTTCTTCGTCTGGCACAAATCCTGTAAACACCACTCGTCCTTTGCCGCTTTTGTTTATTTCCTCGCTTGCCTTGTTTAGCTTTTTTGAGTATTGGTCAAATGTTGGTTTTCCTGTTATTACAAGGGTTGCTGTTGGTATCTGCTCTGCTATTTTTTTGAATGCTTCCAGCAGTATGTGCGCTCCTTTGTGGGGTGAGAGCCTTCCTACATAGAGTAGTATGGGCTTTGTCAGGTTGTGCCTTCTTATCACGCCCTCTGCCTTCTCCCTGTCAATGTTTTTGTTGTATTCTTTTGCGTCTGCTTTTACGTATTTTACTGTGCTTTCAAGCCCCGTTTCCCGTTTGAGTTCTTCCCGCAGGAAGTTGCTTATTGATATTGCCTGGTCTGCGTTTTTTACTGTGAAGTTTGTGAATGCGTTGAACAGTTTCATGTAAATTCTTTCTGTCAGGCTCTGGAACAGCTTTGGGTATGCTACCCCGACGTTGTAGTAGACGTATCTTTTGTGGTAGTATTTGTTTGCCGTTGCAGCTATTATTGTCATTGGGTAGAGGAAGCTTACTGCTTCGTCGTATTCCTGCAGCATTTTGGCTGTTTTCATTATCTTGAATATGTCAAGGAAGAAGAGCAGTCTGTATGCCCTTTCAAGGGTGCTGTTTTTTGGCATTCCGAGGTATTTGACTTTGTAGTTCTTTGGCTGTATGTCTCCCCTGAATGCAAATACGGTTACTTCATCCCCTTTTGCTGTTCTTTCCTCTGCCTCGTTTTCAACTACCCTGTCCGGGCCGCTGAACCTGTAGAAGGTTGGTGTCAGGATGGCTGTTTTCATGTCCGTGTGATTTTTATTCTATTTTATAACATTTTCTATCAGGAGGCTGCCGTTGTGGTGGCGTAGTCGTAGTCAACTGCTGCCGTTAAGTGTCATTTTCCGGTAATAGCCTTTTAATTCTTTAGTTGAGGACAATAGTTTCGCATATTAATTTTCCTCAACTGAAGTTTGGAAGACATAACATTTGTATGCCTTACTTATGTCTTCCATTACTTTATCAGAAACTATTTAAACATTCTTTGGTTTCTTTTTGGTATGCGCAAGCTTTCCATTATCATTCCTGCTTATAATGAGGAGCGTTTCATTGCTGAAATAATCAAAAGGGTTCGTGCTGTTGATTTGCGCAGCCTGAAGCTGGTGAAGGAGATTGTTGTGGTTGATGACGGCTCAAAGGATAAAACCGCTGCCATTGTCTCTAAGATGAGGGGCGTTAGGCTTATACGCCATGTCAGGAATTTGGGCAAGGGCGCTGCCATACGCACAGGGCTGAAGCATGCAACTGGCGATATTGTTCTTGTTCAGGATGCCGACCTTGAGTATAACCCTGCTGAGATTGGTAGGGTTGTGCGCCCTATTGTTGACGGTCGTGCAAAGGTTGTTTATGGTTCGAGGTATCTTGACCCTTTGCAGAAGAACCGTAATCTTGGTTTTCTGAAGAGTGTCCATAAAAATGCTTACATGCTTTTTTACATTGGGGGGAGGGCTATTACGCATATTGCTAATCTGCTTTATAATGCCCGCATTACGGATGAAGCTACCTGTTACAAGGCTTTCCGTTCTGATGTTATCCGTTCAATTCCTTTGCGCTGTACCCGTTTTGAGTTTTGTCCGGAAATAACTGCAAAGGTTGCAAAGCGCGGCTACAGGATAGTTGAGGTTCCTGTTACTTACAATCCGCGCTCTTTTGAGGAAGGCAAGAAGATAAGGATGCGTGATGGCATTCAGGCTGTTTGGACGCTTATGAAGTATAGGTTTTTTGATTAAGCTTAAATACAACTTCTTTTTTCCTGTGTTATATGCCTGAAGCTTCTGTTATGGAGGGTGTTGCCTGTAATCTTTGCGGGCAGGATAATTATGTTGTTGTTTATCGTGGTAAGCTGAAGGCTGAGGGCTCGTCAAAGGCTGCTGATGTTTACAAGTCTTCCGGCAGCAGGCCGAGTGATGACACCATTGTCCGGTGCAATGGTTGTGGTCTTGTTTATGTCAATCCGAGGCTGAAGGCTGAGCGCATTGTTGATGGTTATTCTGAGGGTTCTGACGAAACCTTTATCTCGCAGGTTAGGGGCAGGGAGGCGTCTTTTCTTAGTGGTTTGAAGTTTATTGAAAAATTCTCCAAGCCGGGAAAAATTCTTGATATTGGCACTGCCGGCGGCAGTTTTCTTCATGTTGCGAAAAAGCGTGGCTGGGAGGTTTATGGCGTTGAGCCTAATAAGTGGCTTTGCGGCTGGGCTAAGCAGCATTATGGTATTGATGTTCAGCCCGGCACTATTGGCAGTTTGGAGTATCCTGATGGCTTTTTTGATGTTATTACCTTGTGGGATGTTATTGAGCACGTTCCCAATCCTGCTGAGGTTCTTCAGAAGTGCCATCGCCTTTTAAGGCCTGGCGGTTTTATTTATCTTAACTATCCCGATTACGGGAGTTATGCCTCGCGTCTTATGGGTAAGAGGTGGATTTTCCTGCTTTCTGTTCACATTTATTATTTTACCCGCCGCACAGTCTCGTTAATGCTCGCAAAAGGCGGTTTCTCTGCGCTGAAGTTCAGGACTCATTTCCAGACGCTTACGCTTGGCTATCTTGTTTTCCGTATGCAGCAGTATAGCGGGGTTCTTTATAAGGTTGGCAGTTTTTTTGTTAAACTTCTTCGCATTGGTAATCTGCCCGTAAAATACTGGCTTGGACAGTCTGGTGTTATTGCAGTAAAAAAGTGAAAAAGTAAAAAACAGAAAAAGGAGTTCAAGCGTTCTTATTCTTCGTCGCCGCTGCCGCCGTCTGAGTCAAAGTCGCTGTCGTCGCTGTCAAAGTCCGAATCATCATCGTTATACATCATTTTCCTTTTCCTCCTTCCGCTTTATATTCTAAGGCATTCGCCTTCGCCCATCCGCACATGCGCTAGTATTTATTCTTTTAGGTTTTGTCCAAGTCAGTTGCCTTTGGTTGTTTGGCAGTCGTAGTAGTCGTAGCTGCTGCTGAGGGGAATCATTGCAATATGCATCAGTTTGCCTCACTTTTTTTTGGAAAACATTTTAAAACCGGCTTGTGATGCTTTTTGCTGTGATAGCGCTTATTAATCCGAATGTTGTAATGCAGAAGGATGACCTTTTTGGCACTGGTATTCCTTATCTGCCTGTTGAGCTTGCTTATGTTGCAGGCTCTTTGAGGGCTGCCGGCATCCCTTTTAAGCTCATTGATTCATTTGGCTCTGCCCCGATGAAAATCTCAAGAGAGGGTGATTTTCTCGTTCAGGGGCTTTCCATTGGCGAGATTTTAAATGAGGTTCCTGAAGGCTCGTTTCATATTGTTGTTTATTGCGGGCTTGTTGTGGCTTTTAATCGTATTCTTTCAATCATTTCTGCCGTTAGGGAGAGATTTCCTGAGGCTAAGATAGTCTGTATTGAGAACACCCAGCAGGTTACCGCATTTTCTGTTGCAGCAGTTTCAGATAAGCTTCTTGGCGCAGGCGCTGACATTCTTGTTGTAGGCGACCCTGAGCAGCGTATTCTTGATATTGTTTCCGGGAAATCCCTCTCCTCAGTTAAGGGGCTTATCTTCAGAAAGGGCGGTGCTGTAGTCAGGGCTGAGCGCGCCCCTTTCATTTCTGATGTTGATTCCCTGCCTTTTCCTGCTTGGGATTTGTTTCCTCTGAAAAACTACTGGAAGCTTGGTTATTCTCATGCGCCTTTGACCTCCGGGAAGTATCTTCCTTTGCTGACTTCGCGCGGTTGTCCTTTTGGCTGCCGTTTTTGTGTTGTTCCTTCTACGAATATGCGCCGCTGGACGCCGCGTTCTGCAAAGTGTGTTGTTGATGAGATGGAGCATTGGGTTAAGGCGCTTGGCGTTTCTGAGTTTCACATTGAGGACCTTAACCCGACTATCAGGAAGGAGCGTATGGTTGGGATTTCAAAGGAGATTCTTGCCCGCAGCCTTAAGGTTTCTTTCAAGTTTGGCTCTGGCACAAAGATTGAGACTATTGATGAGGAAACTATTGACTGGATGGCTAGGGCTGGCTTGTCTTATCTTTCGTGTTCTCCGGAGTCCGGCTCTCCCCGGATTCTGAAGCTTATGGACAAGCCTTTTGACCATGAGCGTGCTGTTGAGCTTATAAGGTATCTTGGCAGGCGCCATGTTACCACGCAGGCATGTTTTGTGCTTGGCTTTCTTGGCGAAACTGATGATGACCGGAAACTTACCAGGGGCTATGTAAAGCAGCTTGTCAGGGCTGGTGTTGATGAGGTTGCTTTGTTTATCATGACTCCTATTCCCGGCTCTTACACTTTTGATAAGGTGGAGAAGTCCTATGACAGCTATAGCCAGCTTACCTTTTCTCCAAAGTGGCGTGCTGAGTATAATGCTCTTAACTCTTTCAGGCAGCGTCTTTATCTGCAGTTCCTTTTGTGGAAGCTTGTTTATCATCCCCTAAAACTTTTTAAACAGCCGTTTAATTTCATTACTCGCAGGTTTAATACGAAGATGGAGATGACCGCTTTCAGGTGGCTTAAGGTTAATGTCCTTTCAAGGATTCATCGGGGTTGAGTGTTATGCGGGTTGTGGTTATCGGTGCCGGAGTTACCGGGCTTGCTGTGGCATGGAAGCTTGCCTCTGACCATGAGGTGGTTATTCTTGAGAGGCAAAGCTCTATTGGCGGTATTGCCACTTCATTTCGTCATCTTAATTTCACTCTTGATTCAGGGCCTCACAAGGTTTATTCGCTTGTCCCGGGCGTTCTTGATGAGATGAAGGCTCTTCTCGGCGATTCTGCCATTGCAATTCCCAAGACTTCAGGGGCTATTGTCGCAGGGAAGCGCCTTGACTACCCTGTGAAGTTCTCTGATTTGATTTTGAAGCTTAGCCCGCTGCTTAGCCTGAGGCTGGGCTTTGGCTATGGTGTTGCGTTGCTGTCTTCTTTTTTCAGGCGCAGGAAGCCTGTTTCTTATGCGGATTATTTCAGGCAGGGTTTTGGCGTTCCTGCTTACAATCTTGTTTTCCGTCCGATTGCTGAGAAGTCTTTTGGCAATCCTGAGCAGCTTGATGCCGAGCTTGCGAGGAAGCGGGTTCCTTATACAGGAGTTGTGAAGATGCTTAAGTCAATGTTTTTCAGGGATAAGCGCCTGAGTGCGGAGCATTTCTATTACCCAAGGCAGGGTTTTGTTGAAATGTCAAACATCCTTCTTAATAATGTTATTAAGGATAAGGGTAAGATAATTTTTGATGCTGAGGTTAAGGGTTTTGAGGCTGAAGGCAGCAGGATTTCTGCTGTCAAGTTCCTTCACGGGGGCAGGATGAAGCGCATTGCTGCTGACTTTGTTGTTTCCTCCATGCCTGTTACTGTCCTTCCTGCGATGTTTAATGCCCCTCCTGATGTCATGTCTGCTGCCTCGCAGCTTAAGTATCGCTCTCTTTTGCTTGTTTATATTCTTGTCAACAAGCCAAAAGTCATGAAGGATGTCTGGACTTTCGTGGCTGACCGGAGCTTTGTTTTTCAGCGTGTTTCCGAGCAGAAGAACTTTAGCCCTGAGCTTGGTCCTGAGGGGCAGACTGTTCTTGTTGCTGAGGTTATGTGCACAGCTAATGATGATGCGTGGAACTCTCCTGACGATTACCTTTACAGGCGTGTGATTGATGACCTTGTAAAGGCAAAATTCATCAGCCCTGGAGAGGGTTTGCCGTTTCATGTTCTGCGCCTGAAGGATGTCTATCCTGTTTATGCAATTGGCTACCGTGAGAAGCTTGCGAAGGTGCTTTCCTTTACAGACCAGTTTGAGAACTTCATTACTATTGGCAGGCTTGGGCTTTTCAATTACAACAACACAGACCATTGCATTGACATGGCTATCTGGGCTTCAAAGCATATTCGGGGGAAGAAGCCGCTCAGTGAGTGGATTGAGACAAGAAAGCGCTTTGACGAGTATGTTATTGTTGATTGATGCATTATTTGTGTAGCTTTATCAGTTCTTCCGTTGTAAGTTCTGCCTGCCTCATTATGCTTCTCAGTGTGCCTTTTGCAAGTTCCCTGTGCAAAGGCACGGGTATTGTTATAGCAAATCGCATTAATAACAAAGCTTTCGTTATGCGATTTGCTATCTAGTAAATCTCAAATTGTTCATAAATTAATGAGATTTACTATTATTTTGCCTTTCTCTTTGTCCGCCTTGTTCAGGATTGCATGACTGCCGCTGGTTCTTGTGTGTTGAAAGCCTATTTTGATAAGAACTTTAATCACGTCGCTACCTGAAAGCACTGGCAGCTTGGGCATCTTTTATTACCTCAATTACGGAAAACATTGGCGGTTCTTGCAAAGCTAATTCTTCGTATTTTTCAGGTTGTTCTTCAAGGTAAAGCTCAATTGCTTCTTTTATGTTTTTCATTGCCTCTTCGGTGTCCTTGCCTTGTGAAGCTATGCCAAGTGTAGTGCAGTAAGCTACATAAACGGGTTCACCATTGCTGAGTTTTTCCTTGCTTATCACTATATCTGCAAAATATTTTTTTCCCATAAACATTAATTATGAGCTTTAAGTATATAATTCTTTGCATAGCTTAGAGGTTGTTCTTGTAATTCACTTCTTCCTGTCTGTCTTGAACATTCTCGCTTCCCTTTTTATGTCCACTACGTCAAATATTTTTATCTTTGGCACGAGTGGCAGTATCATCAGAACGAATATCAGTCCTATCAGGTAGCGTGTGAAGGTTCCTGTTTCAAGGGGGTATAATTTGAATGCATTTATCGCGAGCATCCCAAGCAGCAGCGCAAGCAGCATGAAGTAAAGGATTATCCCTGTTTTTCTCCCTCTTTTTTCAGGCATTTTCCGTTTTTCCTTCCCTGCCTATTTAAATCTTTCTGGGTTGTGGTGACCTCAGTATTCGTGGTTGCTACTGCTGCTGATTATCGCAAGGCACGTTAATTGGCATCATTCTTTGTTGCAGCTAAATTTTTTATCTTTTTGTTGAGAAGTTCCTCATACACTTTCATGTATCCTTTTATGTTGTCTTCTAATTCAAATCTTTTGAGGGGTGTTTTCGTGTATTTTTTGTTATGCACCCTTTCCACTGCTGTTGCTATTTCTTCGCTGCTTTTTGGGCTTACAAGTATGTATTTTCCTGATATTACTTCCGGGAGTGATGTGGTGTTTGTTGCTACTACGGGGACTCCGAGTGCGCATGCCTCTGCTGCTGTGTAGCCGAATCCTTCTGACAGGCTTGGCACGATTACGCAGTTGGCCGCCTTTATGTAGCTTGGCAGTTCTTTGTGCGGCACTGGCTCAAGGAGTATGACTTTGTTTTCTATTTGGAGTTTTTTTATCAGTGCCTTTATTTTTCTGAGCCTCAGCAGGTATTGCCTGTCCTTGCTTAGTATAAAAACATATTTTAGTTTTGGCACGTTTATCAGTGGTATTGCTTTTATTGCGTATTCTAGTCCTTTGCTGGGTCCGGCTCTTCCGTATGTCAGGCATACAAATGCGTCTTCAAGCTGGTGTTCCCTCCTTATGTCTTTCCCTCTGTGGTTTTTTCCGTTGAAGTGCTTGTAGTCAAGTGCGTTGTATATTGTTGTTGTTTTTTGTTCTTTTTTTCCTATTGACAGGAGCTGGTTTCTTGTTGAGTTTGATACTGCTATGTATTTGTCAAACGGCAGGATGTATATGAGCCTTTCAAGGAGGTTGTGCGCCCATGCTTCAGGTTTTCCCATGTTGGTGTATTCCCTCCATTTTCCTATCCAGACTTCGTGGACTGTTATTGCGCATTTTTTCCTTGTAAGTTTTGAGGCAATCCATGCTGGCAGCGCTCCGTTGAATGTTGTTGTGTGCACGATGTCTGCTTTTCTTGCGTGCATTATCGCTTTGGGTATTGCAAGGAATGAGAATAAGTATCTGCTTTGGAGGCAGCTTATCCTGTGTATCTTTACGCCGTTCAGCTCTTCGTATCTTTTTGTGTTTTTTGGTTGGTGTGTTATTATGCTGACGTCATGTCCTTTTGCTGCCAGCCCTTCGGCAAGGTTTTTGAACACCACTTCAACTCCTCCTATGTGCGGCAGGTAGTTTTCTATTACAAACAGGATTCGCATATGCTATTTATTGTTTTGCAGCCATTTTTAAGGTTTGCTGTGCGGTTGGCTTTTTAGCCATTC
>JACPBT010000008.1 GCA_016180145.1 Candidatus Woesearchaeota archaeon
TACGGCAAATACCACTTTGACGGGCACAGAAACTGCGGAGTCGTCATGAGCCCTGCTGAGTCGGCAAAAGTAAAAAGGATATGCCCTGTATGCAGAAGAGAAATGACAATCGGGGTATTGAACAGGGTTGAGGAACTGGCTGACCGAGAAGAAGGATACAAGCCAAGGAATGCGATTCCATTCAAGAGGCTGATACCGCTGACAGAGATAATAATAGCGATACAGGGAGGCGCACTTGCAGGGAAGAAAACATGGGAAACCTACAATAAGCTGCTGCAAAGATTTGGAAGTGAGTTTAACATCCTTCTGGAAGCAGGCAGGGAAGATATGGAGACAATTGCGGACAAGAAACTGGCTGACGCGATAATGTTGAACAGGGAAGGCAAAATAGTGGTAAAGCCGGGCTATGACGGCGAATACGGCGTGCCGATAATCGGAGAAGTTAAGGAAAAGAAAACAGGAACAAAGATGATTCCGCAGAAAGGGCTGGGAGAGTTCTTTTAAGCAAAAAGCTTATATACGTGTAAGTTTACACGTAAACGTATGGTAACTAAAACCCTTACAATTACGGAGGACGCATACAATATTCTTGCGGCAAGCAAGTTTGAAGGCGAGAGCTTTTCGGAAGAAGTCAGAAGACTTTTTAGCCAGAAGAAAAAAAAGAGACTGATTGATTTCTTCGGAATACTGGCTGATGATGGGGAAGGAATGCAGAAAGATTTGGAAAAGATAAGAAAAATGAACGTAGAACTGCTAAAAGAGAGGCTGAAGATGCATGAAAGTGCTTGATTCCACCTTCCTTATAGATTTGCTGAATGGCAGAAAGGAAACCCTTGACATTTTAAACAGCAATGAGCAACTGCTGACAACACAGGCAAACATGTTTGAAGTGATAAGGGGAATCTTCTTGAAGGGACAGTCCTACGATAAATTTCTGGAGGCAAAAGAGGCATTTGAAAGCATAAGAGTGCTTCCATTGGATGATAACGGCATAATAAGAGCAGCTGAAATTTCAGCAGACTTGATTAAAAAAGGGAGTCGGATATCAGACATTGACTGCATAACGGCAGGAATAGCGCTAAGCAAATGCTTAAACACGGTAGTAACGAGAAATTCAAAGGATTTTGAAAAAATCAAGGAAATAAAAGTGGAGACATATTAAATCGGAAACTCCGGCTGTTTATCTGGCAGCTTGCCTGTTTTAGGGGCTTTCTTCCACAAAAGCTTAACATTCGGATGCTTGTTGGACATATCGCTGAAAACGATGTTTTCACTCAGGTTGCACAGGCGCTTTCCGGGAAAGCCGCTGCACGGCTTTGGGCGGTAATTGTAGATTTTGCAGAAGCCCGTGCTGTTTTTTAGCTCAAAGAAATGGCACCAGCCGTTCTCCCGCTTCAAAAGGGTGCTGCCTGCCTCATCCTTCTCGGTAAAATCGCTGCGATTGCGGCCAAGAGATTCAATCGTCTTCACCTCACTTTCAGTAACCTTGACTGCGAGAGTGCAGCACAAGCCGCAAAAATTGCAGTTGCCGGGAATCATGCAGCTACCTCTTCAGGTTTCTTTTAAATTTCTTTCTGATAAATAGCCCGATTCCAAGGAAAACTGCCGCATTTACTAAAATCAGGCGGAAAAGATTGTTGGCAAAGTCATGAAAAAACCGCTCAGGAAAAAGGGAAACAAGCAGCGAGTCTTCCGGAAAAACCCAGCTGCCGGAAGCAAAGAAAGGTCTGTGAATAATGCTGAAGAAAGAGGAAAAGTTTATTGAGGAAAGAAAAATGACAAGCAGCAGCAACAGTGAAAATGCTCCGGATGCAGTCAGGGAAGCAGGCATCACAGAGCTGAACAAGCCGCGCTTAACAAGCAATGCAATTGCGATGCCAAGCAGCAGGATTGCAGAATAGTATGCAAAACGCACTCCTGAGAACAGGGATTTCACATCCTTAAGGTGGGAGGACTCTGAATTTGTAAAGTATGGTGGAAGAGGTGCTTTTCCTGTAACAAAGCCAGTCACTGAAAAGGCTGCCGTGCTGTTCACGCCAAGCTTATTGAACTCTGAAGAATAAAAAGGGCTGTTGCCAAGCAAAAAGACAAAGTTGCCCAGAAACATGATAACAACGAAAGCAAAAGACAAAACAGCAACGAACACTTTCCTGCCCTGCATGGCAAAATATATAATTGCGGCAGTTATTAATGTTTCGCAATGCTCAGGGGAATTATAAGGGAAATAAGCAAAAAGGTGGAAAGCGCGGAAGGAAGCCGCGCAGCCTTTCGGGGAAAAGGCTATGCGCCCGTAGAATTCTCACAGGCAAACTATGCAGGAATAAAAAACGCAGAAGGAAAGGCGCTTGTGTTTGCTGACGGCGGAAATGCGGAGATAATAAGCGTGCCGGGGCTTAGCCTGCAGCTTGCACGAACTGCGGCTGTTGAAATGAAAAACAACAGGCTGCAAAAAATCACGAGAAAAGAATTTTACATACTCGCAGCAGCCGAGGAAAAGGAAGGAAAATTGGTGGCAACAGCAAAAATATACGACAGCAAAGGTAATAAGTATGAAGCTGAAGCAGGCTATACAAACGGAAAATCCCTTCAAAAGCTGTGCGAAAGCATAAGAAAATGCGCAGAGATAAAACTGGCGGCAGAGGCAACTGAAGAAAACGCAATAACCGTGCTTGACGGAACGCTTGAGGCGGAAAACGAAACCGAGGAAAAAGAACTTGAAAAGCTGTATGAAACCGCTGAAAGAAAAAACGCAATCGTGGCAGCGGTTGCAAAAACAACAACGCTTCTTACAGAAAAAGGAAGCCCGTTCAGTGCAATGCTTTTGCAAAAAGGGCCTGAAAAGAGCTGGCAATACAGTCCGGTGGCTGAAATAAGCGGCGAAAAGCACAAGGCAGGGATTTTTTTCGCAAAGATGCATGAAAAAAGCAGGCACGCATTCAGGATAGAAATTTACAACAGGCAAAAGGAGAAAATACCTGAACTGGTGGCGGAGCTTGCAGAAAACTCAAAGGAAATAACATTCCCTGGATACCCGTATGGGCTTATAATGGCTGATAAGATGGCGAGGATAAGCGAAAAGGAGGCAGAATGCCTCAAAGCAAAGATAGCTGCAACAGCAGGTAAAAACTGGGGTGCAATAGGGCGCAGCTTGTCTGCGCTCAATGCGCATGAAATACTGGATAGTATTTAAGCATGTCTTTTCCTGAAAAGGCTCGTGGCAAACCTGTGCGCAGCATAAAACCTGTGGCGCCATGTAAACATGTTGCCAAGATAGACAAGCCTGTTGAGAAGCCATGCAAAAAAGCCGGCAAAGACAAAGCCGTAAACATCGGCAACAGCATAGCCCTTGCCGAGGGTCAGGATTATGCCCTTGTTGCGGAAAACAAACTTCTGCAAAGGCCTGCCTCTGAAAGAAGCCAGAACATTCAAAGCAGCAGTCCTGCCTTCATCAACAGCAGACTGGGCAAGCATTGGAACAGGATAGCCGCCATCATTCTGGACAAAAGCGCAATCGCCGGCAGCAAAAATATTGCTGAAGCCCTTAATGCGTAGAAACTCATCAACAGGAAAAAAGCCCTTAGGTAAATCAATCTTTTGAGAAAGAGGAACAGAAACAGGCTTAACGCCTGCGCACCATACAGTAATATCCGCAGGGATTCTGACATTCCTGTCAGTAACTACAAAACGCTTCCCCACTCTGGCAACACATGTGTTCAGAAGAAGCCTTATGCCTGACTTCCCAAAAAATCGCGCAACACTTCTTCTGAAACGCTCTTTCATCATAGGCAGAAGGACAGGAGAGCGGTCAAGAATTGTGATGGAAAAAGGAATGCCCAAGTCCCTTCCGAACTCTGAAAGCTCAGCAGCAAGCTCAACACCGGTAGGGCCGCCGCCGATAATAACAACATCAGATTTCCTATCACGGGGAAGCTTTGATGCAGACTGTCTGAGCCTGAAAGCATCCTTAAGTGTTTCAAGCTTTAAGCAGAAGCTTTCAGCACCCGGCACATTGAAAAAATTAGTTTCAGAGCCTGTTGCGAAAATAAGGAAATCGTAATTAAAACGCCTGTGAACTGCTGAAACTAATTGACGTTCAAAATCAACAAGCGTTACCTTGTTCCCTAAAACATGCTTAAACCGGTTGTGGCTGTGAAGAAAGACATCACCAACGCCCTCCCGAATAACGCCTGAGCCAAAACATCCTGTGGCAGCCTCATGAAGCAACGGCTTGAAGACAAAATCCCTGTGCCTGTTTATGAGGACAACTTCATAATCATCAGGCAGTCTTTTAAGAAGAATCCGGGCAGCAACCATGCCGGCAAAGCCTCCGCCTACAATTACAACAGACTTCATAACTTAATAAAAAGGTAAACAGCTTTAAAAAGATTTGCGATTTAAAGTTCTTTCTTCAAAAGAACTTTATCAAGGCTAAACCTGCCTGAGCCGTAAGCTGTCAGCGCAACAAAGGCTGCAAAGTAGAGCAATGCCAGTTCGCCCTGATTCTGCAGCGGGATTATGCCAAGGGGGGCGTGCACTTGGAAGTAAGCCACGAGCATCTCCACGCCTGCAACTGCGGCAGCCAGGCGAGTGAGCAATCCAAGCGCTACAGCCAAGCCCGCAGCAAATTCAATCAGGCCAGCCAGAACCATGAGAGGAGGCAAGCCGCCGCCGGCAAGGGACGCGCCGTTAACGCCGCCAAAGCTGCCGAGAACCTTCTGCAGGCCATGCTGAAGGAAAAGCAGCCCGACAAAAACCCTGAAGATAAGATACAAGTGCCCCTGAAACGGCTTTAATTTTTCTGCAATCATCAAATCACCCCTGTAAATGGGTAATGTGAATAATCATGTATAAATATTTTGCGCTAAAAGTTAAGCCGCTTCTGGCTGCTGTCATACCGCTCAAGATACTTTGGGGGGTTAACTTCGCGAAACTCGCAGCCGTTGTCATGGAGCATTTTTAAGGCATTCGCTGATATTTTTGGAGCGGCTATTACGCCTTTGACCTTTTCAACACCTCTAAGCTGTCTTACCTTTTTCATGTAGCGCAAAAGCTGGTCAACAGCATTAAAATCAGCAGCATAGCGCTTGCACTCAACAACCACAAGGTTGTTGTTGCCATCATAGCCAAACACGTCAATAAAGCCGTATTTGGTGTGCTCCTCTCTTGACAGTGGCTTGAAGTCTGGGCTTATCAGGGAGGGGTTGGCAAAAATCATGTCAGACATGTCACGCTCAGAGCCGGATAGCTGAAGCTTCCCGCTGTCAGCGAGTGTAAGAATCTGCACTGAGTAAGCCCTGCTGATTTCAATAGTAAGAAACTCCTTGAGAGGCAGGTTGCTGCTGTTGAGAACCAGCTTCTCGCCGTTTTGCAGCAGCCTGTGGGCTGAGCCTTCCTTCATGTAATTGATGGCTGCCGAGCCGTGAGGCTGATGAACAAGCAAAGTGCCGTCAGATTTTATTATCAGGATGCGGTCGCCTTCAGGAAGAAAGCTCTCTGCCCTGCCTGAATATGAAACAGAACAGCAGCAGGCAAGTATGACTGTCTTGCCATTGCTGACAGCAGAGTTAAATGCTGGAACATCAACATCCATCCGGATGAGGAGATTTCAGTAATATAAAAAAACTCGCCTCTTCGGAGCTATCCCCGCACTAAGGTGTGGGGTTTTACGTTCCTCACACATCGGCGAGTTTTAAATTGCCATTTGCGCACTGAAGTGTGGGACATTGAACCCTGCGCAAATGTCAATAAAAAAATTTGCAGCCTAAATCACAGACCAAATCATGTAAAGGCCAAGGGCAAGAAGGAAAAGCCCTATGCCGAGGCGCATCAGCCCGCGATGCTCCTTGCGCCACTTCTCCATTGATTTGCTTGTTGCCCCGAAAAACACCATCCCTAAAATGATGAAAAGAGGGAGGATGAACACAAGGTTGTAAAGCATAAGAAGCGGAACAGCCTCTCCGAGCTTGCCTGCCGCCAGCATGCCAAGGATTGCGAAGTAGGGAGCGCCTGTGCAGGGCAGCTCCACAAAGGGAACAAACACGCCCAAGCCAATCGGGAGAATAAGCCCTGTAAGGGTATGCTTGCGTTCAACAGTCTCCATGAACTTAACATAATGCTTTATTTTTTTAGCGCCACCCGGAAAAATCTGCAGCGTAAAACCCTTTCCATACCAGAAGTAATCCTTGATTTCAAACAGCCCTGCAACTATGGCAATAACAGCAGCCGCCCAGTAAACAGGGATTGCAAGTCCGGCTGTAAAAGTCAGCTTGAAAATGCCGAAGCCCAAAAGAAGGTAAGTTATGTAAACCGCCAGAATGTAGAGAAGCCCCGCTACCATCATGCGCGCCCTGCTCTTGTAAATCTTCAGCATAAAGGCAAGCATGAAAATAAGGACGCCGAACACGCATGGGTTAATGCTGTCCGCAGCGGCGGCAGCAATCACAATTCCAAGGCTGATGTCAACCACTTGCGCACCCCTCAGGCATTGGAGTTGGAGTGGCCAGCTCAGCATTAGGCGCATAGAACTTATCAATTGCATTCCTTATCTCACATACGTTCTTCCCCTCCTCAAGCATCTCCTTGCTCTGAAGGGCAATGTCAAGGCAGACTGAACAGGTAATGCCATGCTTGTCAAAACTGCCATCATCTCTCCAGAAACAGTCGCGGGCATGCTTGTGTCCCTCATACTTGCAGCCGCAATAGCAGGGAATCTGCTCCAGCAGGCGCGCACCCTCAGGAGTCTTTGACCACTCATACATTGCGCGAACATCACCTGTAACATAAGGCGGGATGTTTTCGCTCTTGCCGGTTGAAGAAATGAAAAAATAGGCAGCCACTGCAATGAAGATGCCAACAGCAACCAATCCTATCATTTTCCCCTTGCCTGAGCTTTTTTTCGTTTTTTTCATAGCAAACACCACCTTTTACCAAAACAGGAAATGCCCGACAAAAAAAAGGAAAATCACTGCAAAAGCGCCAACAACAGCATACCACGCCGCTTTGCCAATGCCCATGCCGAAAATCGTCTTACCTCGGTAAAAAAAACCTGCTGCTGCAAATGCCGCTGCGGAGAGGACAACCTTGCCAACCCAATGGTGTGTAAACACACTCTTAAGAAGCTCCTTTAATGTGGGAAAAAGCTCAGCGCCTATGACGAGGAGCACAAGCAAAACAGAAGCAGCCAGCGCGCCTGCATAAAAGTCAAACTTCTGCACCTTTTTCATCTTTGAAGCGCCCCCATCTTTACGATACGCCCCATAACACCCATCAAAACAGCAGCAACCGCCAATAGCCACCACCATTTCCTGCTTTCCTTCCCCTTTCCAATCCAAACCAGCCCTGCGGCAGTTGTGGCAATAATCGGAATAAGAATGCCCCAATGTTCCTTTGTTTCCATCACAACAGCATGAGCCCAGGGCCAGGCTCCGGCCTTAATCACTGTCTTGGTGGCAGGATAAAAGATAAGGTAAGTAATGGCTGAAGGAAGCAGCTGCGCCCAACTCACAAGGGCAGCAAGAAATGCAACGCCCTTTGACGCCTTACCCTTGCCAAGCTGGAAAAGCATAACAGCAGAAAGAGCAACAACAGCAACGCCCAAAAGCACATGAAGATAAAGCATCAGGTCCTTGTTCATAAAAAACCCTAAAGCCATGCTGCATTACTGAAAAATCAGGTATTTAAACATTACGGTTTTGGGTCTGAGGCAAAAGCCAAAAAAAGAAAAAAAGAAGGCGATTACGCCTTCCCGAGAATCCTGAAAACCTTAGTGCCGCACTTAGGGCATGCACCTTTCATGGCCTTCATGCCATTCTTCATCGTGGTTTCCTTACCATCCTTAATCTCAACCTGTTTCTTGCACTTCATACATCTTCCTTGCACCATTTAACCCACCTCAAAGCAATTTTTAAACCGTAATAAAAACTTCTGAATTTGGCTGTTAAGCAGGTAATATATAAATGTTTTCTTGAGCGAATGGAAATGCAGTAAAAAACATTCCCTTCAATATAGCAAAGATATTTATAGTTGCTGAAATAATGGCAAAATCATGCCAAGAGGAAGGCCGACAGGAAGTCAGGTAAGGCAGAACATTGTGGAGATACTGCACTACGCCGGGCAGTTGCACGGCTACAATGTCTACACTATATACAAGGAGCTATTTCCTAAAGTGACAATGAGGACAATATACTACCACCTGAAAAAAGGACTGGCAATAAAAGAATTCAAAATAGCGCAGATAAGAAAAGAAAAAGGCAGTTACAGCTGGGGCGCAGAAGTGGAAAGGACATACTACACACTCGGTGAAAACGCAAGGCCGCAGGGTGACAATGCAGTCAGGGATTATCTGGACAGGAAACTCAAACTTAAAGAAGGTGCGGAAGTCCGGCAACAGAGTCAATAATGAAATCCGGCTTTGCCTCTTCAAGGTGCTTTCTTGAGCGGTAGCCTGAAAGGACAGCCGCAGTCCTTATGCCTGCGCTGCGGCCTGCATTTATGTCATGCTCAGTATCTCCAACAATTATCGTTTCATCCGTGCCAAAGCCAACAGAATCCAGCACAGCCTTAATTCCCCTTACCTTATCCTGAACATCCCCGAATATTGCATCAAAATACCCTGCATCGCCAAAAAACCTCTCTGCCTCCTCTTTCAGAAATAAGGGGTTGTGGCTGCTTAGAACAATCATCCTCTTTCCTTTTGATTTTAGGAGTCGCAGGGTTTCCTCTGCGCCCTGCACAGGTGTGGGGAATCCTGCATTCCGGAAGTGCCTGGCAAATACTGCGTCAACATCCTCTTTTGAAGCCTTTATTCCAAACATCCTTGCATGCACCATGTAAGGCAGCGTGTAGGAATCCCTGAACTCGTCAAGGCTTTATTATAGCAAATCGCATTATTATTTCAACTTCCCAGCCTTCCTCAAAAAGCCAATGACAGCAAACACATCCTTCATCATAGTTAAATATTTAAAGCTAGAGCGGTTAATAAAAGTTATGCAAATAGAGGTAGAAACTGACACGGCGAAGAAACTTAGCGAGGTAGCTGATGCCATGGGAGTGAAAAAAGAGGAACTTGTAGACAGAGCGCTACTGCTCTACATTGACAACATCAGCAGATATGCTGATTTAAAGAGAGAAATGAAAGCATGGGACTTCTTAAGTGATGAAGCACTTAAAAACTTTGAAAAGGCGCTATGAAAAAAGGCGAAATATGGCTTGTAGAACTGCCCTTTAGCAACAGCCATGAACAAGCAGGCCTAAGACCTGCGCTAATTCTAGCAGATATAGCAATAACCAACATAGCAATTGTAATGCCTTTCACCACGAACTTACAAGCGCTTAGATTCCCGCACACCATAGAAGTAAAGCCAAACACAACAAACGGCCTGTCTGCGATTTCTGTAGCGCTGGCTTTTCACGCAAGAGCCATAGACAAAAAGCGACTTAAACACAAAATAGGAGAGGCGGAAGCAGGCATCATGGAAAGTGTGGACAAAATTCTGAAGCAGTTGCTCGCATTGTAAATTCACCTTAGCTTAGAAGCCTTCCTCAAAAAGCCAATGACAGCAAAAGCCTCCCTCCTTGAAAGCATAGCCTTGCCAATCACCCGCTGCCAGATTTTTCTTTGGGTAATGCGCTGGCTGTCAAAATGAAAAGGCATGCGCTCAAGAAGCGAATCTATTACCGCCATTATAACAGCTTTTTCCTTCAAAGTGGCAGGGGCGTAGCCTGAAGCAATCTTCCTCATTCTTGAATGCTTAAACAGCTCATAAAAAACAATTGCTGCTGCATGGGAAATGTTAAGGGCTCTGTAACGGACAGATGAAGGGATGGTAACAACAAAATCGCATTTTAAAATCTCAGAATTCCTAAGGCCTGTGCTTTCCCTGCCAAAAACAATGGCGACGTTATGACTTGCTCCATGAATCTTGCCTGCAAGCTGCTCCGGGCTTAAAGGAACGCGGGCAACATTTGAAGAAGCGCCCAAAGCAGAAGTGGCGGCAACGAGAGTGTCAAAATTCAAATCAGAAAAACGGCTTGCAGCAACAGCCTTTTTCAGGATGGAAACAGCGTGCCTTGCCCTTGAAACAGCATCAAGGTCAAGATGGTCGCATTTTGGATTAACAAGAACAAGGCGCTCCAGGCCAAAATTCCTCATGGCGCGGGCAACAGCGCCGACATTGCCTGAAGACTCAGGCTCAACCAAAACAACTGAAATCATACACGCTGGTAAAAGCAAAGCTTATTTAAAACTATGGAAAGCTGATGACGGAATCACATCAACTTTCCGGCTTTGGGGTGAACAGATTTCACAATAAGCCGTTCCACAAAAGCGCTCATTTTACAGCCCTCTTTCCTGCAATAAGACTTCAGGCTGCCATAAACCTCGGGAGACAATGTAAAGTTAACCCTTACCTTATTATCCCAGCGCCTGAGCTTCAAAGTCTGGTCATACTCCTCAAGCGCCCTGAACGGCTCAGGCATGATATCAGGAAGCTTCTTTGCCAGCTCAAAGACTTTTCTGTCAAATATTTTTGGCATACGCATTCTGAATCATCCTCCTTATTTTCTTAACCTCCGAAATGCTGTTTTTTGCAATTTATAAAAATGTTTCTGAACTGGCAGAATAAGCTGCTGCGCTTCAACTGCTGCAAAAAAGCAATGCAATAGATTTAAAAATATGATAAGAATAGCGTAGCAACAATGGCAGCAGCTAAAAAGGCACAAACAGCAGAATACGCAGGATTCTGGATAAGGTTTTTAGCGGCATTCATAGACGGAACGATTATCAACGGAATGCTCATACTTGCAGTAGCGCTGATAGCACTGCCTGTAGGGCTGATGACGGACTTTGTGGTTGCCTTCATCACAGGCTACATAGCTCTTTTCCCGCTTGCCGTAATCATACCCTGGCTGTATGAAGCAATAATGACCAGCTCACCGAGGCAGGCAACATACGGAAAAAGTGCTGTTGGCGTAAAGGTAACTGACATGCAAGGGAATAGAATAAGCTTTGGAAGGGCAACAGGACGATTTTTTTTAAAATACATCTCAGGAAACATGTTGTTGATTGGGTACATAATTATACCCTTTACAGAAAAGAAACAGGGGCTGCACGACATGATGGCAGGAACAGTGGTTGTAATAAGAAAATAGGCTAATCATGGCAAAAGCTTTCTGGTGTATGATAAGTTTATAAATTCTGCAAAAACTCCTTTTTGACATGGAAAACATGCAAACACTGCAGCAAATCAGCGCAGAAGACGCACTTGCCAGAAGCAGGATAATCAGAAAGAAAAACAGGCTTATCTTAACCAAAGCGCGGTTGCCTTTGCCCTCATCACCCTTAACCTTGTGAAGCGCCTGCTGAAGCATCTTGCCGCCGTCAAGAGGGCCTATAGGCAGAAGATTGGCAAGCCCTATGCCGAGGCTCAAAACACCGATAAGCGAGAAAAGCTCCATAAGCCATGAAACAATCCTGAAATGAAGTGCAGAGTCGTTAGAAAATCTGCCCTTGACATTAACGCCAAGATAAGCCTTTGATGAATCCTTTGGATTTGAGCCGGCAACTACCGAATAAGAGCGTTCTGAAGACTCAAGGGCTACAGCCTCACCTGGCTTAACGCCCTCAAAGGCAGAGGTGAAATCTGCAACAGAAGAGACGCGCACGCCATTGACAGAGGTGTAAATGACATCCGGCTCAAGCCCTGCATCCGCAGCAGGAGACTCCGGAGTAATTGACGAAAAGGAAATGCCGGCAGCCGGGTAAAAGAAGCCAACAACCGGCGAGAAAACAAAGGATGCTATGAAAACAATCACAAAAAAAGACAAAACATTTGCAACAGGTCCGGCAGCAATCATTGAATAATTAACAACATCGCTCTTCTTTTTAAGCTGCTCCTCGTCAGGTTCAACAAAAGCGGCAAAAAAGGGCCCGATAATGGCAAGCCCTGTGGACTTGACAGCAATGCCGTGGGCACGTGCCACAATGCCATGCGCAAACTCATGAGTCAGGGCAACAAGGAATATGGCAATGACTCCCTTGACTAAAGGAATGAAAAAAGAAACGCCTGGAACCCTCACACCGGGAAGAATGGGTGCAACAGCAGGAGGCGAGTTGGGGACGGCAAAAAAGTTGTAAACGCCCTGAAAAAGCGAAAAAACAATGAAAAACATGCCAACAAAGCCAACGCCAATGGAGATGTAACCAAAAAGCCTCACAAGCTCGGTGTGGCGGGATGCAATCCTGTCCATAAATGGAATTCCGAAATTAGTCCGATACATTGCAATTACCTTGGCGTAGAACTTGAACTTTTTCCGGAACAGAAAAACCAGCAGGGCAATAACAAGATAAAACGCCACAACAACACTGTTCCTGACAACAAAGCCAACAACAGATTCAAGAACCATAAACACACGATAAGAAAGTAATATAAAAACTTAACTAAGGCCTAATTAGGGACATAAGTATCCTATAAAATTCTGCATAAAAATATGTTCTGTCCAGAAAGTCTCTAATGCTTCTTGCAAGTCATCTATTTTTGAAAAGTACTGCGTTTTTCGTGACTTTCCAGCAAGTTTCAATAGGGTTCAGTTCTGGCGAGTATGGTGGGATGTGTTCAACGCGGATGCGTGGAGAATATTCTGCAATAAGGTTTTTCACGCATTGTGTTTTGTGAAATCCTACATTATCCATAATGAGAACGTATTTCTTTTTCTCATCAAATGTTTTGAATAGTTCTCTCAGAAAGTGCATGAATGTTAGACTGTTTTGTGCGTCATAGAAATCATAATAGAACCTATGACTGCTTGTTAGCGCGCCGAATGTCGTAAGTTTTTTGTTGCTCCAAAAGAATGCTCCTCGTGGTGTTTCTCCACGAGGAAACCAGATTCGTTTGTAAGTTGTTTCAAGATGGAATCCTGCTTCGTCAATTGCTACAATTTCATAACCCAAGTATTCTTTTTCAAGTTTTTTTTAAACTCCTCTCTAAATTCTGCAACCTTTTGCGGATCATTTCTTATGTGTTGGCTGCGGGGTGTTATTCTCGAGAAATTGAGCTTGTGTAGTATTCTTCTGCAATGTCTTGGAGAATAATTCATGTTCGTTCTTGAGTTTATCATCTCATAAAATTGCTTTGTGTTTATAGAGCAAAATCTCTTATTTGCTTCTCTTGCTTCTTTTACAAATTCTCTTTTAAGTCTGGCCATAGTGTTTTTTGTCAACGGTGTTGGTCTACCACTTCGTGGCAAAGTTTGAAGAGAAGAACCATTTTTTTCTCTTTGCAACCAAAAATTAACTGTTGGTTGGCTGCAGCCAACGATATTGGCTATTTCTTGCTGTTTCTTTCGTTGCTTCGATAATTTAACTATCAGTTCACGTTGGGTTAGGTTTAGCATAACAATAGGAAAACATAACTAGTATTTATAGTTTACTTTTGTCCTTTACTAGCATCTTCTGCTTCTTCTTCAAATACGCTTGGGATTGTTGGTGTTGTTGTTGGCGCGTTGAGTTTTGTTTTTCTGGTTTTATTCCCTTCTTTGTCTTTTATTGGTTTTATTGCTGCTCTTGTTTTGGGTATTCTTCAGAGGAAGAGGAATAAGTCTGCTCTTGGCATGGTGAGCCTTGTTCTTGGCATTATCGGATTGGTGATTAGTGTTCTGATTGTGATTGGTACTGCGTTTCTTATTGCAAAGTTTGCATCTGGCAGCGGGTTTGTTTCTCCTGGCTATAAGTAAAAGTTTTCTTTAGGAATGTCCCACCAGTGGCTTTCCGTGTAGTCCTAATTCAGGAAGTTCCAGCCATGCGGTGTCATCTCTTAATATGCGTTCAAGGAGTTCTCTGTCTCTATATGTAAAGGAGCGTGGCATGGTTGTAGTGCTTACTTGCTGCCCTTCCTGTGAAATGTTTAGGACAGCAGCTTCTGCGTTTGTTTTTAAATCGTATGTTCTTCCGTTATACGTAAATGGCAGGGGGTGTCTTTTTTGATATGGTTCTCCATACAATGTCAGTTCAACCACATTCATGTCAAGAGCGTTGATGTAAGGTCCGCCCAATATTGAAATGTGGTTTTCCAGTTGGACCTCTGCAAGGGGTATTTGTCCTTCAACATCGCCGTTATAAAACAGTCCCCTTACTAATGCAAGTTCTTCTAAATAGTCTATTGTGGGTTCTTTGTCAAGTTTTTCAACTCCTAAGATGATTCCGTGTCTCACAGCGTCGTAATTCCGCCAGTATACTCCAAACTGGTAGGTAATGTTACCCAGTATGCCTGCTTTTATGGTTTCTAAATCGGGTCTATAAATCTGGTGTAGCTTGAAGCCTTTAACAGTTCCGTCTTTTAATGCAAAGGTAAATACATCTTTTGAAAGTGTGCTGGATGGGGCGTAGTGTTTGCGCACTTCTATGACCGTGTATAATCCTGATTGCCTGAGTTCTACTTCTGTGTCTTTGTGCCAGGAGTATTCGTCAGGTTCTTTTTTGTCTTGCTCTATCTTGCGGAGCAGCAATGCGAGATTACCTTTCGGCTCTTTAAGCGAGTCCATTGCTGCAGCGATATGATTGAATGTCATGTAAATACGGTAGTGAGGCTTGTTTTTTAAGTTTTATCTTTTTAGGATTCACTTACTCCGCTTTTATGCCCATTACGTTTTTGAGCTGTTTTATTTTTGGCATTGCTTTCTCAATTTTTTCTTTTTCTCCGCTTATCTGGAGTATGAGGCGTAGCCTGTTTTTTGCGGATTTTGTGTTTATTGATGCTACTTTTATGTCTTCTGTTGTGAGCGTGCTTAGTATGTCTGCGAATATTCCTGTGCGTTCTGTGAATTCTATTTCAAGCTGTTTTTCGCGGTTTTCCTGTTTTTTCCATTCAAGGCGTATTTTTTTGTCTTTAGGGAGGGCTTTGGCTGTTTCGCAGTAGCTGCTGTGCACGAGTATTGTGTCTTTTGTCTTTTGTCCGGTGAGGTTTTCGCCTTTTCTTATGTAGCAGCATTTTTGCATTTTTAGCGGCAGTTTTTCTTCTGATGTTATTTCTGCTGTTGACGTCGTTCTTTCCGGTTTTCTTGTCGGTTCCGCAGCTATTTTTAGTATTTTTCTTATTTTTTCTTTTGCGAAGCTCGTTTTTGCGAAGTTCAGCCACTGCCTTGAGGGTTTTGCGTCTTTTGTTGTCATTATTTCAACCACGTCTCCGCTTTTGAGTTCGTAGTCAAGCGGTTGTATGCGTTCGTTTACTTTTGCTGATTTGCAGTGGTCTCCTATTTCGGTGTGCACCGCATAGGCAAAGTCAACAGGGGTTGCTTTTTCAGGAAGTGGTATGGGGTCGCCTTTTGGTGTCATTACAAATATTTCGTCCTTGAATATGTCTATTTTGAAGCTTTCCACAAGGTCCTGTGCGGTTTCCTTGCTTCTCCAGTCCATTATCTGCTTGAGCCAGCTTATTTTTCTGTCAAATTTTTTGTCTCTTTCGGTTTCCTTGTATTGCCAGTGCGCTGCTATTCCCTCTTCTGCTATGTGGTGCATTTCCTGTGTTCTTAT
>JACPBT010000009.1 GCA_016180145.1 Candidatus Woesearchaeota archaeon
TAAAACTTCAAAATCACCAAATACCGCTTTGGCACTACTTCGTATTTCATAATTATCGCTTCCTGAAACCATTCTTGTCCGTTCAACAACAGCATCCAGCGTCTCCTGAAGCGGAGCGCGTATACTTTCTGCAGCGTATCCCCAGAATTCAGAAACCCTCCCATGAACTGACTGCTTATAGCTTTCAAAAGCTTTACTGAGAGTAGCTGCTTCCATCGCAGCCCTTAATGATGACTTGACTTCATCAGGAAAATTCCTTCTTTGTTTGTGTTTGCCCTGTTTTCCTGCATATCCGGATGGAACTTTTTTAAGCGTAAAATAAAGGTTCATAGGAAAAGACATAATCATACTGTCATAACTGCCTGATGCAACCCAATCGCTAAAAAGCCGGCTCTCAAGCAACTCACTGATTTTAGCAGCATCTGCCTGCCTGCCACCAGCGAGTGCCTGACGCATAGCATCATACATCACAGGGGTTCTAATTCTGGAAGGTATTTCTCCTGAAACTGTCCGCAGTTTAGAAATAGTCATTGAGCGTCTATTCAGCATATTTTCCAGAGTGAGGTTTTTTATCCGACCTCTCCACCACTCTTCAAACTGCTTCTTTTTTTTATCACCAAAAACAACCCCAACACCAAAACCCAACGCCTCACTATGCGAGACACCATTCTGATAGAGAGGTTTAGCTGCGTTAAAGACATCGGTAACTTCAGGCTGGTAGGACATCATATTCCGGTGGGTGGTGGCTGGAAAAATGTCTGCATAAACAAGCCAGTGATAGTAATTACCGAATTGCTGTTTTGTCAGTCCGAATTGCGCTGCGAAAGAATCAAGGCTAACAACCTCTCTCTGAACTGCTCCTGCATCAACAAGCTTTCCAAATGCATCAGTAACCCTATTTGACAAAGTATGTGGATGCCGGTTTTGCAAACTAGGCTGCGGAGCATCAACAAGCAGCCTTAGCAAACCGGCCTTCCCAATTTGAGGGTTTTCGCGGATTAAACACATAATACCCTTAAGTGAAGGACTTCTTTCTGAAGCAATCGCATCTTCAAGGGCTTGCGGATTTGTAACAAGATATTTTATTTGCGCCATAGGAAAAGGGTAGTCTGGGAAGGCTTTTAAACCTTTTCAAAAACTTTTTAATAAGAAGTTTTCTCTCGGCATATTATGAAAGGCAAAAAAACACTTGCAGCGCTTGTGCTTATGCTTGCAGTGCTTGTTACTGTAACAGCAGTAATAAACACAACAAACACGCCAAAAGAGCCTGAGACGCAGCATGAAACAAGGGAAATAGCAGCACTCGTAAACGGGCAGCCAATATATATTCAAGAGATTGAAAAAGAGCTTGCAACAATCCCGCAACAGCAGAGGCTCAACCTAACAAACTTTCAGGTGCTGGACTTCCTGATAGAAAAAAAGCTGCTCATCCAGCAGGCTGACAAGGCAGGCATCAAGGCAGCACAGCAGGATGTGGATGCACTTTACAGGACATACGCAAACCCCTACACATTCAACCTTGAGCAGACAGAAGCGCTGATAGCACAACAAAATCTCACAGAAGAGGAATTTGTGCAAAGGCTTCAGGAACAAGCCAAAATAAACAAGTTGCTGGACAAAAAAACAAGCCAATTCTCAATCAGCAACGGCGAAGTGCGGCAAATGTATGAGTTAAACTACAGAAATAAAAACATCACCTTTGAGAAAGCAGAGCCGCAAATAGTGTCATTTCTCATAAAGAAAAAGAGAGAAAACATAAAACAGGACTACATAAACCAGCTGAAGCTACATGCAAAAATAGTGCCATTCATAGAGCAAACCTCTTCCTAAAGTTCGCTTACTGTCGCAAGCAGAACAGGAGTCTCTGACTGCTTGGCGCGGTTGTCCATGCCGACAAGGCGCTTAACACCGGCAGACTCAGCAGCCTTCAGCAAGTCACGCTCAATAATGCCATCAAAAACAATTGCATTCACGTTACTAAGCCCCTTCAATGTAAGCTGAAGCTCACTGACAGGAACCTTGCCAAGAATGTTAAGCTTGCCATCAAGCAGGTAAGCAGCACGGGAGCCGATAAGCTCCTCAGACATGCCCCTGAAAACATCCTTCTCCTGAGGGCTCATGCCTGAGCGCTTTAAGGGCGGCGCAACAGGAGCTGAAACAGGCCTTTCCACCCTCGGCGGAAGCGGAGCGGCAGCAGCAGGCTCATTCTCGGCAGAAGGCAGGGGCTTTTTCTCCCAATGCTGCTGCTGCTGCGTAACAGCAGGCTTTGATGAGACACCATTAGCTGCCCTGTCAAGCCTTATCTGCTGCGGAACAACCCTTGCACGCAAAGCCTGATGAATCTCTTTCTTTGTAATTTCCTCAACCTCCTTACCGTCAGGAGCCTTTGTAATGTAATCAATGTCAGCCACCATCAAAAGCGACTTCAGAATCAAGTCGCCACCACGGTCGCCGTCAACAAAGACGGTAACAATCTTACGCTTGCAAAGCTCAACCACGGTTTCCGGAATAGAACTGCCATTGATGGCAACGGCATTCTTGAACCCATGCTTAAGCAGATTCACAACATCCGCACGGCCCTCAACAACTAGGATTTCATCACCATCCTCAATGCCTGGCCCGGCAGGAAGCCTGTCCTTGCCATACTCCTGAATCTCCATCACACGGACAGCAAACATAACCTCATCCGCAAGCTCCTGCGAATCAGGCATGGAAGTGTCAATAAGATTCTTCAAAAGCTCCTTAGCCCTGTTAACAACATAGCTGCGCTTGCTGACACGAACATCCTCAATCTTCTCAACCTTCAGCCTTGCATTACAAGGACCAATCCGCTCAATAACCTCAAGGGCGGCAGCAACAATGCTCGTCTCAGCCTTGTCAAGCGAAGAAGGAATAAGAATAACACCGGAAGTCTTGCCGTTTCTCGTATCAACATTAACCTCAATCCTGCCAATCCTACCGGAACGCTGAAGCTCACGAAGCTCAAGGTCAGAGCCAAGCAAACCCTCAGTCTGTCCAAAAACAGCGCCGATAACATCAGGCTTGTCAACAACACCCTCAATGTTAATGCTTGAATGAACAATATACTTTGCCGAAACCGGACTAACCTTTCCCATTTTCATCCCCTCATAAATTTTAAACCACAATAGAACAAGCTAAATCTCTACCTACCCAAACCGCACTTCAAATGAACGATAGTAAAGCAATGATGATTCAACTTGTTCTATTAAAACTTTAATCGTGAAATATTGGCAGCCCGCACTAACCCCCGAGTTCCCTGCCGGCAGACGCCTAAGCTCCCACGGGTAACCTATTGCGGGCTCAGCGCAAACGGTGGCTCTTAATCATCTTATCTCATAAGAGGACCTTAATCTGCGCTATTGATTGACGATAAGGCTGGAAATAAGTCTCTATTAATAAAGGTTTTGCTAAAGATTAAATTTCAATATTGAAAATTAATTGGGGGTGCAGCTTAATTGACGGTGTAGTTTTTGCCAAATCGCTTTGGACTAAGAAATGAAAAATTTATTAAAAGCCTCAGGATGGCTTTCAACATAAGGCTTAACAACAACATTCCACGCAGCACAAGCCACAAGATAAGAATGTTTCAACCCCTTATTAGCGCCATCTCTTCTCTCGCTGAGTATCTTCTGTTTAATATACCCGCCAAAAATTCTCGGCACAGTATTTGGAGAAATATCAGCCTCAACCGCTGCTTCCCGATAATCATCCCCCCTTCCTACGCTTTCAAACAACTCACGCTGCCTCCGGGTAAGCTTAAGCACACTGATTTCAGGAAAGTCAACTTTTCTCCCTGAAACCGCAGCGTAAAAAAGGGCTGTTAACACCAAATTGTATTGGCCGTTAATCCCAAGCAGATTGCAAATGTCTCTCTTATGAGTCTCAACACTCCTGCTGCCTATAAACATTTTTTCTCCAGCTTCAGAGGCCGTAAACCCTTCAGCAACATAGCATAGAACCTCTCTCCGCCTTTCAGTAAGATAGGAAAACCTCGGAGCAACTGTTTCAACAACATTATCAATTGAAATAACCATGTAAAAAAGGCAATCCACGACTGCTTTTATTTCTTTTCAAATCAGATAATCACTTAAAACTCACGTTATTGGCAGCCCTCTGAACAACCTCAGACAAGGCAGGGTGAACGTGGACAGCGCCTGTAATGCTGCCAATCGCGCCGCTGCCGCAGCGCATGGCAACAACAACCTCATGAATCAAAGTTGAGGCATCAGGCCCTATAATGTGGCAGCCAAGAATCTTGTTTGCGCCCTTTTCCACAAGAATCTTAACAAAGCTGCCGGTGTCCTTCAAGGCAGCGCCCATGCCAGTTCCGGAATACATATACTTCCCAACGCCGTAAGAGCCTTTTTTCAGGTCCTGCTCCCTTGCGCCGACGCCTGCAACCTGAGGAGAAGAAAAAATTGCATGAGGCATGGCATAATAATCAACCTTAACCTTTGAAGACTGATTCAAAGCATTACCGTAAGCATACTGGCTCTCAAGATTGGCACTATGCTTGAACAGATACTTCCCCGCAATATCGCCGGCAGCCCATACGCCTTTGACAGACGTTTCAAGGTAGTCGTCAGTTATTATATAACCCCGCTCATTGACCTTAATGCCGCCAGCAGCAACATCCAGCAAATCAGAATTAGGAACACGCCCGACAGCAACAAGAAGCTGCTCGGACTTCAGAGTTCTTTTCAGCTTTCCATGGCTTGCGGTCACAGAAAAAATGTTACCTTTTCTTGAAACCGACTCTGCACTGTATCCAAGAAGGACGCTGTATCTTTTCCTGAACGCATCTGTAAACGCCTCTGCAACCTCCCTGTCCTCATTAGGAACAAGAAGCTCCTCACGCTGGATAATAGTAACCCTGCTCCCAAGCGCGCCGAAAAAGTGCGCAAGCTCAGCAGCAATGTAACCGCCGCCAATAATGGTAAGAGATTTAGGAAGCCTTTTAAGGCGCAAAGCCCCATCACTCGTAATAAATCCGGAACCCTCCAAACCCGGGATGCCCGGAATCATGGGGCGCGTGCCTGCAAGAACGAAAAACCTCTCTCCTGTGATAACATGAGAACCGACCTTCAACTGCTTCTTTCCCACAAACCTGCCCCTCGCCCTGAAAAGCGTAATATTCCTGTCCTCAAGAATGCCCTCCTCAATATCACGCGCATCCCTGTCAACAAGAGAAGAAACCCCTGAAACAATCCTTCCAAAGTCAACAGAAAAACGCCCTGTTTTAATTCCAAACTTCCCTGCGGAGCGCACAGCCTCTGCAACATCAGCAGAATGAATAAGCATCTTTGAAGGAATGCAGCCGCGATTAAGGCACGTCCCCCCCATAGGACCCTCCTCAACAAGAGCAACCTTAAAGCCGTGCCTTGCGGCAGAGTCAACAATGTTCAGCCCAGAGCCGGCACCAACAACCACAACATCAAAACGCTCCATAAAACAAAAACTGAGAACGCTGATTTAAATACATTGCGATAATCCAACTACCGAATGAGGAAGGAAGGGCTGAAACCCGCCCAATCTAATTCACCGGGTATAGACATCCAGACTTGCAAACCGTAGGGCAAGCCTTAGAGCCACCCAAGTAAAATTCAAACATCCCTGAAAGAGCAATTGACGGCTTCGGCAACCCGCACCCGCTTCCACAGGCTACAAAACAACCGCCAGCATCAATACAATCCTGAGCCTGAGGGAACCTCTCAAAGTAATTTTCAGGGTATGTTACTTTCATACACCTTTCAAACTCTCCAATATAATTCTCCTTTGTTTTAGATGCAGCATAGGCATACATCACTGACAAAACAAGAATCAGGGCAGCAACCACAGCCAATGCAGCCAACAGGATTTTCCTCATATTCGCTAACAGGCTACACCATTATTTAAACTTATTGACGAATGGCGCAAGTCTATGTTTCAGCTACTTATTCAGACTATATTAAAGCGAAAGGTTTAAATAGTTGTATAAGTTTATATAACAAATATGGCGCAAATAATAATGCAAAAAAACATATTGCACTATCCTCAGTTGGATACAGTGCTTATGGTGGAAGAATTTGTAAGAGAAAATTCTGGAGAATACAAAAAAAGAAGTTTATGGGAGAACCTTCCAAGAAAAATGATGTATCAAACTTTTTGTGTTATTTTTGATTATTTGTCCGATTCAAACAAAATAGCAATTGATAGAGAAGGAAAAATAGCTTGGATTTGGAATCCAGAATTAGTCCGAAAATATTTATCAAAACCAGAGCTTAGGGTAAGATGAAATCAGTTGTTCACTTTGGAGATGAGAAATTAAAGCAGGCTTTTGAAAAACTAAAAGATTCCAGAGTTGAAGATAAAATGCTCTATGAATGGATAGTTAGAGCGACACAGGATTTGGAGCAAAACGCTTTTTGTGGAATACAAGTGCCTAAGCGGCTTATCCCGAAATTGTATATTGATAAATACGGAATTGATAATTTATGGAAATATGATTTACCTAAAGGATGGAGATTACTCTATTCTGTTGCAAACAACGAGGTATGTATTATTTCTATCATTCTTGAATGGATGAACCACAAAGATTATGAAAGAAGATTCAGGTATTAGTTTAACTACCAGTTAAAGCGCCTGTAGCCATGACGGGGAACTGCCCTTGAA
This sequence comes from Candidatus Woesearchaeota archaeon, assembly GCA_016180145.1. Taxonomy (GTDB): domain Archaea; phylum Nanobdellota; class Nanobdellia; order Woesearchaeales; family UBA10216; genus JACPBT01. The sequence continues at coordinate 6,673 of JACPBT010000009.1, forward strand.
GGAAAACGAGTCCTTGCACCTGAAGGCGAAGGCGTCCTGCCGGTAAATGCAATAACAACCCGCTCAACATAAGGAGTCTTTTCCTTAGGAATCTCAACCGCATTATCCCTGAGAACCCTTGAAAAATTATCATAATCCCTGCTGCATAATATATTAACAGCCTTACCCTCCTTCCCGGCACGGGCAGTCCTGCCTATCCTGTGAATATACTGCCTGCTCTCCTTAGGAATGTCATAATTGTAAACATGGGATATGCCCGGAATGTCAAGACCCCTTGAAGCAACATCAGTACACACAAGCACCTGAATGTTCTGGGCGTGAAACTCGCCAAGAGTCCTGTTGCGCTTTGCCTGGGACAAGCCGCCATGAATTGCAAGCGCATTAATGCCTGCGTGCTTAAGATTCCTGGCAACAAAATCAGTATTCCTTTTCGTATTGCAGAAAACCATAACCAGCTTTGACTTCTCATTCTTCAGCAAGTGAACAAGCAGCGAGAACTTCAAATTATCAGGAACCTCATAATAGCACTGCTGCAGCTTCTGAGGGTCAACATTGCCCTCAACAGCAACCTCAACAGGACTTTTCATATGCTTCTGGGCAACATGAACAACATCCCTTGAAATGGTAGCTGAGAACAGAAGAGTCTGCCTCTGCGCAGGGCAGGACTTTAAAATCCTCTCAACATCCTCAATAAAACCCATTTCAAACATCTTATCAGCCTCATCAAGCACTACAATGCGCAAGTTCCTGAAGTCAATAGTCTTCCTCTCAAGATGGTCCAAAAGCCTGCCAGGAGTACCGACAACAACATCAGCGTTCCTGATATTCCTAATCTGAGGCTCAATGCCGACACCGCCATAAACGGCAATAATCTCAAGACGCTTATACTTAGAAAAATTCCTCATCGCCCGGCTTACCTGCTCGGCAAGCTCTCTCGTCGGGGCAAGAACCAAAGCCTGCAAGCCCCTGCCCCGCTCACAGCGCTGGATAATCCCACAGCCAAAAGCCAAAGTCTTGCCAGAGCCTGTAGCAGAGCCAGCTATGACATCCTTGCCGGACAGCACCACAGGTATGGACTTCTCCTGAACCTCACTGGGATGTTCAAACTTCTCTTCCTCAATAGCCTTTAAAACAGGCTCTATAATACCAAGTTCCCTGAAACCTTCCATAAAACGTATAAGAAAAAGCCAAAGACTCTTTCTTATGAAACCTCACATTTATCATTTAATACTAAAGAATAAAGATTCCGCATTACTTTATAAAACTTCCTATGAACAAAAAAAACACGCTCCCGCGAGTATCCTCACTGCTGTTCGGGACTCACCTTCGCTTCTGCTTGGCGAGTATCCTCACTGCTGTTCGGGACTCACCTTCGCTTCTGCTTGGCGAGTATCCTCACTGCTGTTCGGGACCCGCAGGAAGCTAAAACACGCTCCCGCGGGTTTGCTCACTCCGGTTCGTAACCCGCGGTCGCTAAAAAAACGCTCCCGCGGGGATTTGAACCCCGGTCGCAAGCTCCGGAAGCTCGCATCTTATCCAGGCTGGACGACGGGAGCAACATTACTGCCGACATTACTATCTCAAAAAATAAAAACGCTCCCGCCGAGATTTGAACTCGGGTCGCAAGCTCCGCAAGCTCGCATCTTATCCAGGCTGGACCACGGGAGCAACTCAACTATGAGTTTAAACCCGCCTTAAATATGTTTTGATGAGGAAAAAGAAAAATGAGTTATTGCCTGCCAAGGTAATTAGCGACAGCAGTAGCTACTACTAAAATGCTCTCACAACTAAAGAATACACCCTCAGGAAAGAAAACAGCACTAATAATGCAGGACGCCAGTCTGACCTGTTCTCTTTCCCTCAGAAACCTCCTTTACATCCTGTGCGAGCTGTTTTTTGACATCCAAAG
>JACPBT010000010.1 GCA_016180145.1 Candidatus Woesearchaeota archaeon
TATTTCTTTCGCTCCATTTTATTAGTATGAGCAAGAACCAACAAGCATAATCTCTTTCACCATCAAACTAAGAATTACACAATTCTGTCCCACACCCGCCCGTTTAGTTAGCGACAATACTAAATTATGGTTATTCGCTAACTAAACTTTGAAAGACAAACCATGCAATAACTTATTTTTGTCTTTCATTATTTCTTCAGAACCAGTGTTGTTTTTCTTCTTTTGTGAATTCCTGAAGCAGTTCCTTTTGTTTTTTGCTCAGTTTTTCAGGGACTTTTATTGTTACTGTTACGTATTCGTCTCCCTTTTCTCCTGTATGGATTGATGGTATTCCTTTTTCTTTGAGCCTGAAGGTTGTGTTGTTTTGCGTTCCTGAGGGTATTTTGAGTGTTGCGGTTCCTTCAAGCGTTGGGACTTCTGCCTCTCCTCCGAGTGCTGCTGTTGTGAAGCTTATTGGCAGTTCTGTTCTGATGTTGTTGTCCTCGCGTTCAAAGGTTTTGTGCGGCTTTACGTGTATTGTCAGGTATAGGTCTCCGGGTGGTGTTCCCTGCTCTCCTGCCTCTCCTTCTGCTTCCATTCTCAGCCTGTTTCCGGTTTCAATTCCTGCGGGTATGCTTATGTCTATTGTTCTTGTTTTTTGCATTCTGCCTTCGCCGTCACACATGCTGCATGGGTTTTTGATGTATCTTCCTGTGCCGCTGCATTTTTCGCACGGCCCTGCCGTGGTGAATGTTCCGAATGCGGTTCTTTGTGTGCGCTGGAGGATTCCCTGCCCGTTGCATTGCTCGCATTTTTTTATGCCTGCGCTGCTTTCCGCTCCGGTTCCGTTGCATTTTGCGCATCTTTCAAGGCGGGGTATGTGTATGCTTTTTGTTGCTCCTTTTGCAGCTTCTTCAAGCGTTATTTCCATTTCGTATTGGAGGTCTGCCCCCCTTCTCTGCCTTCTTGTTCCTCTTGCCTGCTTTCCGAAGAACCTGTCAAACATCTCTCCGAAGTCAAAGCCGAAGTTTTCAAATCCTCCGAAGTCTGTGAAGTCAAATCCTGCGTTTCCGCCTCCGAATCCCGTGGATGTTGTTCCGAAGCGGTCGTATTGCTCCCTTTTTTTCTCGTCTCCGAGGACTGATGCAGCCTCGTTTATTTCCTTGAATTTTTCTGCCGCGCCTGCTTCCTTGTTCAGGTCAGGGTGGTGTTTCTTTGCAAGGCGGAGGTATGCCTTTCTGACTTCGTCCTTTGTTGCGTTTCTCTGCAGTCCGAGGATTTCGTAGTAGTCTTTGGCCATTTTTTGAAGGTGTGCTTTGGGCGCTCTTTTAAATCTTTACCCCGAGATTTTTTAGTGACTGCCTGAGCTTTGCAGGCGTTGTGTATTGTATTGCTTTCATCCCTGCTTTTCTTGCCCCGGCAATATTTTCTTCCCTGTCATCTATTAAGACGCATTCCCCTGCGCTGCATCCGGATTTCCTTACGGCTTCGGCGTATATTTTTCTGCCGGGTTTCATGCTTCCTACTTTGTATGAAACTATGTGGTGTGTGAAGAGCTTCAGCACGGGAAAGTTCTTCTTTACGTGATTGTGGTGCAGGCTGTTGGTGTTTGAAAGCAGTAGCAATTTGTATTTTCCTGAAAGCCTTTTTGCAATCTGTTGAACTGGCTTGTTTGGGGTGAAGATGTCTGTTATTATCATTTCAAAGAGCTTTTGCGTCATAGTTATGCCGAGCTTTTTGACTGCAATCCTGTATAGTTGCCTGCTACTCGCTTTTCCTGTGTCTATCAGCCTGTGCATCTTTTTTGGCGCGAACCATCCAACTTGATCAATGTCAGTGGGGCAGTTCTTTGATAGCTTTCTGCATGCCTTGAGGGGGTTGTTTTTTACAATTACGTTGCCGAGGTCAAACATTATGCATTTTATCATGATTAATTGGCGGGTTTTCCTCTTTTTATCTTTATTGTTTTAGCTTAGTTAGCGACAATAGTGAATTATAGTTATTCGCTAACTAAACTTTGAAAGACAAACCATGCAATAACTTATTTTTGTCTTTCATTATAGCAAATCGCATTAATAATTGAACTTTTACCATGCGATTTGCTATTAGTTTATGTAGTTGGTGTTTTCTCTGTCAATGCCTTCTATGAATTCTATGCCGTAGTCAGGGAGGTTTTCGCCCTGAATGCCTGTTGCAGTAAGGCTTTTTCTCATCAGGCTGGGCATTGCGTCTGGTGTTGTTGCGAGCTTGGTAGCAAAGTGGTTGTCCCCGAATGCCTGTTCTGTTATTGCTGCCACTATCTGCCTGTTTTGCGCCTCGTCATAGAATCCGCAGCTGTGGAGGTATTCGTGCAGTAGGATGTGGAAGCAGTATGACTTGTAAAGCTGCTGTTCGGGTATGTGCTTGACGCTGTTCATGACTGTGCGGTTCATTATTATGGTGTTTGCTTCCGGGGAGTAGAACGCTCCGAGTATCCTTTGCGGTGTTATTCCAAGTTCTGCGAGCCCTACAAGAAGCCCTGCCTGCTCTACCTTGAGGGATTTCCAGACGATTTCCTTGACGAGCTCAAAAATGTCCTGAAGCCCCTGTGATTTTTCCAGTTTCTCAGCATAGCTTGCAGGTGTCATTTTTGTTTCTTTTTTCCTTTATCGTCCTTGACTTCGTAGTCTGCATCCACCACTTTTTCGTCTTTGTCTTTTCCTTCTGTGCTCTGTTTTTCCTGTGCTGCTTTTTGGTATAGCTCTGTGGATACTTCGTTCATCTTCTTGTTGAGGCGTTCCATCTGCTCTTTTATTCTGGCAGTGTCTTTCCTGTCTTCCTTGAGCAGCCCTTTGAGAGCTTCAAGCTCTTTCCTGACTTCTGAGAGCTTTGCCTCGTCTGCCTTTCCTTTAAGCTCTTCAAGCAGCTTTTCTGTGCTGTATGCTGTTGAGTCCGCGTTGTTTGTTGTTTCAACTTCCTCCTTTCTCTTTTTGTCGTCCTCTGCGTGCTCTTCTGCCTGTTGTCTCATCTTTTCTATTTCACTCTCATTGAGCTTTTGTGAGGCGGTTATCTTTATTGACTGCTCTTTTCCTGTTCCGAGGTCTTTGGCTGAGACGTGGACTATGCCGTCTGCGTCTATGTCAAAGGTTACTTCTATCTGGGGTATGCCCCTTGGTGCAGGGGGTATCCCCACGAGGTCAAACCTTCCGAGTGTCTTGTTGTCCGCTGACATTGCCCTTTCGCCCTGCAGCACGTTTATGCTCACTGCGTTCTGGTTGTCTGCTGCCGTGCTGAAGGTCTGGCTCTTCTTGGTTGGGATTGTGGTGTTCTTTTCTATTATGGTTGTGTTTATTCCCCCGAGTGTTTCTATGCCGAGCGACAGCGGTGTCACGTCAAGCAGGAGGACGTCTTTTACCTCGCCTGCGAGTATTCCTGCCTGTATTGCTGCGCCCATTGCGACGCATTCCATAGGGTCTATGCCCCTTTCTGTTTTTTTCCCGACAATCTGCTCTACGAATTTCTGCACTATGGGCATTCTTGTCGGCCCGCCTACCATTATGACTTTGCTTATGTCGCTGTTTGAAAGCTTTGCATCCTGCATTGCCTGCTCTACCGGCTTTCTGCACCGTTCTATGATTGGCTGGAGCAGCGCTTCAAGCTTTGCCCTTGTCATTTTGTATGCAAAGTGCTTGGGCCCCTCGCTGGTTGCTGAGAGGAATGGCAGGTTTATGTCTGTTTCAAGCGTTGTTGATAGCTCTATCTTTGCCTTTTCCGCTGCTTCTGTGAGGCGCTGCATTGCGGACTTGTCTTTTGTTATGTCTATTCCTTCTGCTTTTTTGAATTCTGCTGCGAGGAATTCCACAAGTGTTTTGTCCATATCTGTTCCTCCCAGCTGTGTGTCTCCTGATGTTGCCTTGACTTCAAAAACGCCTTCTCCTGACATTTGCATTATTGTTACGTCAAGGGTTCCGCCTCCGAGGTCAAATACGAGAACTGTGATTTCCTTGCCTGCCTTGTCCAGCCCGTATGCGAATGCTGCTGCTGTAGGCTCGTTTACGAGGCGTATGACTTCAAGCCCGGCTATTGTTCCTGCATCTTTTGTTGCCTGCCTTTGGTTGTCGTCAAAGTATGCCGGCACGGTTATTACTGCTTTCTCAACCTTTTCTCCGAGGAATTCTTCAGCGTCCCGCTTTATTTTCTGGAGTATGAATGCTGATATCTGCTGGGGTGTGTAGTCTTTTGCGTTTATCCTGTAGGTGTGGCTTGTGCCCATTTTTCTCTTTGCTGCGCTTACTGTCCTTTCTGCGTTGCTTACAGCCTGCCTTCTTGCCGGCTCTCCAATGAGAAGCTGTCCGTCTTTTGTGAATGCAACCACTGACGGGAATGCCTTTCCGTATTGTGTTACGCCTTCTGCGCTGGGTATTATCTTGGGCTTTCCGGCTTCCAGATAAGCTGCTGCAGAATTACTGGTGCCCAAATCAATGCCTATTATTTTTGCCATTTCATTTCCCTCCGTTGAATTTCAAAACTTTCACCTTGCTGCACCTGAGCACAGCATCATTGAACATGTAGCCTTTCTGGAATTCCTCAATAACCATGCCGTCTTTCTTCTCATTGGCAGTTTCTTCCTGCATCAGCACTTCATGCTTGTATGGGTCAAACATTTCACCAGCAGCATTAATCGGCCTCAGGCTCAAAGACTCAAGCACAGAGTAAAACTGGCCATATATCATCTCCATGCCCTTCCTCAGCTTATCGTCAGCATTGCTTATTGACTTCAGCGCAAGCTCAAAGCTGTCAATTACCGGCAGCAGCGCCTTCATAAGCTCTGCGTTTGCGTGTTTTTTTATGTCTGTCTTTTCCTTTTCAACCCGTTTCCTGTAGTTTTCAAAGTCAGCCTGAAGCCTTTGCAGTGCCTCTTTGTATTCCATTGCTTTTTTCTCAGGCTCCTGCTGCTGCTCCGAATTAGCCAGCGCGCTGTCTGTCTCTTCATCCTTTTGCTCAGGTTTCATTCTTTACCGTTCTCCTCCATCGCCTTCGCATCCGCAACCCATTTTCTTCACTTCGCCTCATTCAACCTAAAGTCATCCTTGTTGATGTTAAATCAACGGAATAACAAGCTTATATTTAAATATTTCGCTTTTGCACTAGTGTGATATGTATGCCGTATTTATCTTTCAACCGTTAATAGACAAACTTATTACTTTTTACACACTCGTGTGTTTTTGCTCTTCAAGAAGTTGTTTTAAGTTGGGGAATATTATGGCCGTTTGTTCTAAGAGGAGTTTACCTTCACCAGTCAACACTTTATTTCCACTTGTAGGATTGTCTTTTATTAAACCAATTTCGTCCAAATATTGAAACATTTTTTTTACTTCAGTGAAATCGCTTTTTAGTTGGTTGGCAATCGTTACTGCATTAAATTTCTTGTCCGGATAAAGTTCCAGCAATATGTTCAGAGCCATAGGATTTTTAACTATTTTAACTGCTTCCTCAGCTCTTGAATATGGATTAAGCATATAGCACCATCTTTTTAGATTCCATATCAATATACAGCAATTTTTCGCTTAAAAACCTTTCTATTTTTAATGGATTCATTGTTATTTACCTTCATCTTTGGATAGGATGTCGGACATTATATTTATTTCGGTATCAGAACGTTTAAGAGCTTTTTCGACAAACTGCTCTCCGTTTTCTATAGAAAACTGCGTGACCACTTCTTTTTCTTGATGAGGTAGTTTAGCTTTTGGTTCCGTGAATAGTCTAATATTATTTTTTAATTTTTCATATCTTTGATTTTCGCAAAGGGTAACTAATTCTGTGTTAGTTCCTATCCCGCACCCGTCATTAGATTCAGAAGCATAGATGAATGGAAAAGGCATTTTGAAGGATTTTAACATAACTTCGCAAGTATATTGAAATTTTGCGTAGTTTGGCTGTTTTTCGACATCTTCTATATCTTCCATTAACATAGCGGGTATTTGTAATTCAATTAGTTTATCTCGGGTAGTTGTTAGAAATGGTTTGTGCTTCGTACAATAGCACCCCAATAAAAAAATGCAAACAGATGATTTGGCTTGGGCTTCAAGTGTCTTTAATCTGTCAGCAATATTAAAGGAGACTTTCCTTATTTTTTCCGAAATTGTATCCATGTAATCGCCAATATCAGAGAATCACTTATAAAGATATCGCTAATCAGACATTATCGTGGGGCTTAGTAGAAAACTTCCTGCCATTTTCTGTCGGGTGTTTTGCAGGAAGGTTGGTTTCAATAGGAAACAAAGGCAGAAACCAATAAAAATCTTGCCGGCAAAACTTCGACGCCAAATTCCAAAGACTTTTTCTACTAAACTGAAGTGTGGAAAAGTTTTATATACGCCTATCCCTTTTTTTGTTTATGATTCGTGAGCGGAGGATAACGATTATAAGGATTAGCCGGCCAAGAAGCAGTGGCGTTAATGATGAGCTTCGCTGGTTTGGCGAGTCGCTTGGACTGTTTAGCGAGAGGGATAAGGAGAGTTCCCTTTACCGGCTGTTTGTTGAGCTTATTAAGAGCGCGAGGCGTGAGCAGCCGCTTACAAGTGATGAGCTTGCCTACCGGCTTAGCCTTACGAGAGGGACTGTTGTTCATCACCTGAACAAGCTCCTGCATTCAGGGATTGTTGCGAGTGATGGCAGGCGTTACTCGCTGAGGGTTTCAAACCTTGAGGTTCTTGTTGAGGAGCTTAGGAAGGATATCAGGAAGGCTTTTGATGAGCTCAGGCAGATAGCTAAGGAGCTTGATGAGGAGCTTGGGCTATAGTTGATGGAATGATTTTGTCCAGTTGCCGCAGGAGTTCTTCGGCAGCATCTCTCCGGCGCACATATTCATAAACATTTACACGGGAGTATGCCAGTTCAGCCGCTACTGTTTTTACGCTGTGCAACCTGTCAAGGGCAGTGTAAATTCTTTTTGCCCTGTCAAGGTCTCCGCGGAATTCCCTCTGCTGCACCCACGGCCTTTTCCCAATGCGTTCCAGCTGCCTTTGCATAGTGCCGTAGCCTAACGGGCAGCCGCTGAGTGCTTTTATTTCAGTGACTTTCAGGGGTAGGCTATGCGCCCTGATTAAAAACGCCTTCCATTTTTGGGGTGTTTTGTGGCTGCGGAAGTATGGCCTTGTTTCCGTCAGCGAGGGCAGTCCCAGGTATTCCATTATGATTGTCCTCGCCTGTGCCGCATTTGAGATTCCTGCTGCTGATGACAGGCTTTCCCATATACGGGTTTCTTTTTTGTCAGAAGAACGCCAATAGTCCATGAAAAGCCTGTAAATCTGTTCAGGCTTCAGTCTGCGTTTCCTTGGGTTCTGGATGAAATATTGCACTGTGCTGTCTGCTGCGCGCTCGTCATAGCCGTACTTTGCAATAAGGCTGTCAAGCGATTCCCTCAGCTTCGCTTTGAACATAATTATCATTTTACTTGTTTGGTCATAATTAACAGAAGGCTTTGGCGAAACATCATATGGCATATACGGGATTGGGGTTTCTTCGCTCAACTGCGCTCTTTTTGTTTCCCAGACAGTGCGGAGGCTTGTGTGCGAAACGCCGCATCCGTGCCTGTGATGGATAACATGTGCTCCTCTGTTATCAATAGAGACATGGTGGGTAGACATGTAGTTGTAAACAGTATTCCTGTAGTTAACTGAATCTACTCCAAGCATTTGTGCCATAGGCGCTCCTGCCAGCGCCAGCGCTTCAAGGTTTGGCTTTATTGGTGAAAGGCTGATGTTGCCGTTCATGAACTTCAGGACGTAAAAACCGCCCTCAATTTTTTCACGCTTTATAATCAGGGGCTGGCTTCCGTCAAGAAAATTTTCAAGGCTGGGTTTAAGTGCTGTGACCATTTTGGATTTTTTTAAAAAGTGATTAAAGAAAAAGGAAAGTTAAAAATCGTATATAAGTTTGATGTATATAGATTATTTATCTACATCATTTCCTGCTCTGGGGTTTGTGTTTGGGTTTCCACCTGCTGGGCAGGCGCTGCATCCTTATAGCGGTGGATTCTTGCAAAGCTTGGGGTTGCAACGATATAATCATCCCCGAATCCTGCTATGTCTCCCGAGATTGCGTCTGTTGTCTTTTTGAGTTTGTTGATTGCTCTTTTAAGTTCTATTACGTCTTTTTCTTTGAGGGGTTTTATGTTTACAAGCGCTATTGTTGAGCCTTCCCTTAAAGCATCAAGCACGCCTTTTATTGATTCAAAGGTGTCTATGACAAAAGGCCTTACTATTATCTTGCCTTTGTGCTCTGTCGGGGATGAGGTGTCCAGTTCAACGTATTCCTGCTCTGCGTGCTGCATCTCTTCAGGCTCCGCTCCTCCTCCAAGAAATTCACTTATTCTGCTTCTCATCTGTGAAAAAAATTCTGCCATTTTCCCATCAACCCTCCAAACTGGGTTCTTTCACTTATACCAATGTATTTAAAGTTTGTGGTTTTTGCCTTTGTAGTGTAATCTTGGGATGGTGACGAAGTATTGCATGACTATATTTAAACATATTTAAACATATTATGGCTGTGAAAACCATTACTGTTACGAGAGAAGCTTATGAGGCGCTTAAGTTAATGAAAATTCCCAATGAAAGTTTCAGCAGGGTGCTTTTGCGCATTTCAGGAAAGCGCAGGCTGAGTGATTTTGCAGGGATACTTTCAAAAAGCGCTGCTGACAGGATGGAAAGCGCAATGGTTGAAGGTAAGCGCAGGCGTAATGAAGCTTATGGGAAACGCATAAAAATGGTTTTGGAGGCATTCCACAGCAGGCAAAATGGCGGTTCTTGACAGCACATTTCTGATTGATGTCTTCAGAAACGAGCATAGCGCAATTGAATTGCTCAGGGAACTTGAAAGAAAGGAGGGAAACATACTTGTAGCGTCTCCTACTGTAATGGAGTTGTGGTTTGGCGCTGTTAAAAGCAGGCTGCCTGCAAAAGGGATGTTGCAGGTGGAAGAGCTGATTGCCTCAGCAAACGTGCTTGTTCTTGATGCTAAAGCAGCCAAGCATGCTGCGGAGATACAGTTTGAGCTTGAAAAAAAAGGCTCGCCGATTCAGCTGGAGGATGTTATGATAGCGGGAATTGCGATTAGCAATGGCGAAGCGGTGATTACAAGGGATGCAGGTTATGCTCAGATATCTGGTTTAAAGGTGCTCAAGTATTGAGGACAAAAATGAACTCCCAAATAATGATAATCAACTTCAAGACTTACAGGCAGGCTACAGGCAGCAGCGCTGTCAGGCTTGCAAGGGATTGTGAGGCGGTGTCAAAAAAGTCTGGTGTTTCCATTGCGGTTGCTGTTCAGGCTTGTGACATTTCAGGGGTTGCTTCTTCTGTTTCTATCGAGCATAAGCTTGATTTTAAAGTGCTTGCAGATTCTGTCAGGCTGTGCAGGAGGCTTAATCTTACCACAGTTGTATGCGCTGCGGACAATTCTGAAGCATCGTCTGTTGCAGGGTTTAGCCCTGATTTCATTGCTGTTGAGCCTCCTGAGCTTATCGGGACAGGTGTTTCTGTTTCAAAAGCAAGGCCTGATGTTGTTGCTTCCGCTATTGCTGCTGTGAATCGTGTTAAGGACATTCCTGTTCTTTGCGGTGCAGGCATAACAACAGGCGATGATGTAATAAAGGCTCTCAATCTTGGGGCAGCAGGCGTTCTGCTTTCAAGCTCAGTTGCCACCGCAGCCAATCCTAAGGCTGTCTTGAGCAGGCTTGTAAAGGGGTTTATTTGACATGTCAGAAATTGCTCTCAACACAAGCTACCTGCTTCAGCTCGGAGTAAGGACGAGCGATTTCTGAGCATGCTCAAGAACCACCTGATGTTCAGGAACACAGTCAATGGTTCATGCCACCTACTTCAGTTAGTGGTTCTTGACATATTCAACATTCGGCAGGTCTGCAAACTTCTCGTCTCCTGTAAGAAATCTCGCCCCATTTTCTGCTGCTATAATAGAGGACAAAAGTTTTTAATATAATTTTCCTCTATTATATTCAGAAAACCTAACCATTTTTTATTAATTATTTAGGTTTTCTGTTATATCTGGTATCCAAGGCAGTCTATGTATGACAGCCGCCTTTCCTTGAATTGGTATTTAAGCATGGCTGCCTTTATGAATGCGGAGTCGCTGGCTTCAGCATGATATTTTTTTAGCTGTGCGAATAATGTTTTTGCTGTTTCTTCCTTTCCTTCCCTCTTAAGGAAGTATGCCAATTCCATGAGGTTAAGCTTATGCAAAACAATTGTTGAGCCTTTCAGGTATTTCAGATAGTTTGGGTTTGATTTTCCTGTTTCTATAAGCGCATATGTGTCAAAGTAGTATTTAGTCATTCTCGCCTTCGTCTATCTCTTCCATAATTTTCTGTGTTGGTTTGCTTACCCAGCTTAGCTTTCCCCACAGCCCCTGCATCTCATCAATCCTCCTCAGGCTTATGCTCACCTTATCCCCCTTGTGGATTTTTTCTTTTTCTGCAACTTCCTTCGGTATTATAACTGCAAGTGAGCCGCCTATCTGTCTTACATTTGTTGTGCTAACCATAGTTTAACCTAAAAGTTTAACTAATATATAAACTTTATTATTTAACAAACAGCAGGGAAACGCCTTTTTGTCTTTTAAAGGCAGTCATTTCTTTAAAAGCAATGGAAGATGTTGTCATTCATCCTATGTTGAACGCTGGAAAATACCCAACTGGGTTAACAAGCTAAAGTTTTAGCTGCTTGGAGAAGCGTGTTGCATCGCCTAACAGGCGCTGAAAGCAAACAGCAAACTTTATATATTACCCCCAGATTCTGCTTCTTCCCTGTTGAGTATATACAATATAATTTATATAAAACAACTTTTTCGGAGGTTTCAAGATGGCAAGGCAAAAACCGCACCTTAACTTGGTATTCATCGGTCATGTTGACCATGGCAAGTCCACCACAGTGGGCAGGATTCTTTATGACAGCGGCAATATTCCTGAGCAGGAGATGAGGAAGCTTCAGGATAAGGCTAAGGAGCTTGGAAAGTCAGGCTTTGAGTTTGCTTTCGTAATGGACAACCTGAAGGAGGAGCGCGAAAGGGGTGTTACTATTGACCTTTCGCACAAGAAGTTTGAGACTGACAAGTTCTACATTACTATTATTGATGCGCCTGGCCACCGTGACTTCATCAAGAACATGATTACAGGGGCTTCGCAGGCAGATGCAGGCGTTCTTGTTGTTTCAGGCAACAAGGGCGAGGCAGAGGGCGGGCTTGACTCAAAGGGGCAGACATCAGAGCACATTTTCCTTTCAAAGACTCTCGGCGTTACCCAGCTCATAGTTGCAGTCAACAAGATGGATATGACTCAGTATGACCAGGCAAGGTTCAATGAGGTTAAGGTGAAGATTACTGAAAGGCTGAAGTCTGTTGGCTACAAGGTGGACCAGATTCAGTTTGTTCCTACAGCGTCTTACCTTGGCGATAACCTTGTCAAGAGAAGCACTCACATGCCGTGGTATACGGGACCTACTCTTCTTGAGGCTATTAACAGCCTGAAAGAGCCTGAGAAGCCGACTCAGCTTCCGCTAAGGCTTCCTATTCAGGACGTCTATGAAATAAAGGGGATAGGCGCTGTTCCTGTCGGCAGGGTTGAGACCGGCGTCATGAAAATTAATGATAAGGTCATAATAACGCCTGCCCGTGAAGGCAAGGGCGTTACTGGCGAAGTCAAGAGCATTGAGATGCACCATGAGCAGCTTCAGCAGGCTGAGCCTGGCGACAACGTGGGCTTTTCAGTAAGGGGAATAAGCAAGGTTGACATTACGAGAGGGGACGTTCTCGGGCACCTTGACAATCCTCCAACTGTTGCCACTGAGTTCACTGCGCAGATTGTCGTGCTGAATCATCCAAGTGTGCTTACGGCAGGCTACACTCCTGTTTTCCATGTTCACACGGCTCAGGTTGCCTGCACCATTGCAGAGATTGTTAAGAAGATTAATCCTGCAACAGGTGAAACTATGCAGGAGAAGCCGGACTTCATAAAGAACGGCGATGTTGCTGTTGTAAAGGTCAGGCCTATACAGCCGATGGTTATTGAGTTGCAAAAGAACATTCCGCAGCTTGCCCGCTTTGCCATTCGCGACTCAGGCAGCACTGTTGCCGCGGGCATGTGCATAGACCTTGTGAAGAAGGCTTAAGCTTTTTTGTTTCAATCGCCTCCGCTGTGTTAAAAAAAGGTTTATGGTGAACCTTGATTCACCATGATGGAAAATGCAAAAGGCTCGTATAAAGCTGGTTAGCGCGGACATAGAAAAGATTAATCAGGTTTGCACATCCATCAAAGACATAGCGGAGAAGACTGGCGTTGACCTTTCAGGTCCTATTCCTCTTCCTTCAAAGCGTTTGAAAGTTACCACAAGGAAATGCCCTTGCGGTGATGGCAAGGCAACGTGGGACAGGTTTGAGATGCGCATTCACAAGCGCGTTATTGACCTTGCGACTGACGAGCGTGCATTGCGCCTTGTCATGCGCGTTCCTCTGCCAAAAGGGCTGAACATTGAGATTGAGATGGTTGAGGGTTAGTTCTTCAGTAATGTTCAGTAGCCAGTAATGTGTTGTATGATAATCCTATAGCAGCCTAACCAACTACAACAAAGCCTGGCGATTAACCTGAAATTTCGGAGTCTCAGATAGATTTATAAAATAAAACAGACAGCTCTCATAGTGGTAAAAATGGTAGAAGTGGTAATTGATGGAAAGGTAAGATTCGGCAAGCCGGTTATTAAAGGGACGAGGGTAACGGTTGATGAAATTTTGGGTGCGCTGGCAGGGGGCATGACCTTCGGGGAAGTTGAGAAGGAGTATGGTGTAAAACGGGAGGGTGTGCTGGCTGCATTGAAGTATGCAGCAGAAATAGTTTCTGAAGAGCAGGTTGGCACTCTGAAGGCGGAAGCATGAGGTTCTTTCTTGATGCAAACATACCATATTCAGCCGTCAGGATATTTCAGGAACTTGGACTGGAAACTGTTCACACAAGGGATGTGAATTTGGGTAGCGCTGAAGATGCAGAAATTATGAATTATGCTGCGAAAGGCTCATACATCATTGTTACAAAAGACCTTGAGTTTGCAAACACGAACATTTTTCCTGCGAGGTTGCATCATGGAGTTGTTATACTAAGGTTTCCCTCAACATTCATTGCATCCAGATTCGGAAATGCGCTGAAGGATTTTCTTACTTCTGTTGATATAAGCCTCCTGAGGAAAGCAGTAACAATTGTTAAGTTGGGAAGGTATAGGATAAGGAGATGTTGAAGAAAAAAAGGTCAATAATAAATCTTAACACGCTAAGCCGCTGGCGTTACAGATTCTCCACCGACTACTTGAGCGCTGTATACCAGTGCGGCTGTTATGTCTTCCTTTGTCAGCCGGGGGTAGTCTTCCAGAATTTCCTGTTCTTTCATCCCTTGGGCTAAAAGTCTTATTATCATATCAACGGGTATGCGTGTTCCCTTAATTACTGGCTTTCCTGCCATTACGTCGGGGTTGATAGCTATTCTTCCCGCAACATTTGTTTTTAATAAATTTTTCATGTTAATCTTTTGCCATATTGAGTCTGTTATATTTAAAATTTCCTCTTTTTACGGTTGCCAAGGAGTGTTGGAGTTGCTCAGGCAGTCTTTAACATTGAGATTGAGATGGTTGAGGGTTAATAAAGTCAGGAATTCTGTTAAAAGGATTCTCAACTCAGCTTTTAATGCACACCGGCACGTGCCAAAATCAGATTTTTCTTTGCGTCATTATCATATACGTCTCTTATTCGTAGTCTTAATTCTCTTTCAGCGTCATCAAGGTTTGCAAGCTCAGATTCCATTTCTTCAATACGTGTAAGAGCAGTCTGAAACTCTCCGCCAGCCAGAGTTATATTGCCGCTTCGTATTGCCTCCACTCCCTGCTGGAAGTAGCTGATTGCATCAGCCAAATAG
>JACPBT010000102.1 GCA_016180145.1 Candidatus Woesearchaeota archaeon
GGCTGGAATCCTATTGCATTCAGCCTGTTCCTTAGCCCGTCAATCCTGCTGCCGTCGCTTTTTTTGTAGTATCCTTCAACGCATGCTGTTGTTCTTTTTGTTGCATCTTCTCTTTTTTGCAGGAGTTCGTCATAGTTTAGTTTTGTGTAGTCTTCTTCTTTTAGTGCGCCTTTATGCGCTCCAAGCAGTCCTTCACAGGAGTAGTATGCCATCCACGCCCTTGATGACATCTTGTTGAATTTGTCAACCTGCTCAGGGCTGCATCCGGAGAATTCTATTGAGGCTGCTTTTGCTCCCCCGGCGTATCCGAGTTTGTCGTCTTCCTCTCCTTCTTTTAATTCTCCGCATTTGTCTGTTTTTTCTTCATTTCCGAATTCATCTGCTGTTTTTCTTAGTGCATTGACAAATGGCTCATAGCAGGTAGGCATTTCAGGCGCCCTTATGAGGAGAAAGTCGCTTTTCTTGCATTCTATTACGTTGCAGCCCTGAAGGTTAAAACGGTTTGTCCTGCCTTCTGCTGTGTCGCTAAACTGTGTATTAGGGCATCCTTCAATTGTTGCTTCGTGCCTTTCAAGGTATGGCTCGTCATAAGCATTGATTGTTATTGTCTTTCTTGAAGGCTCAACCTTTACAATCTTCCCGCCTATTGACTGCTCCTGCTTGTTCGGCTCTACTATGAGCGTGAATGTGTTGTATCCAGGTTTTACAGTGTAGCCTATGTCTTTGTCTCCTCTGTATTGTTTCAGGACGCCTTTGTCTTTAAGTTCATAGAATATGGGTGCTGTTTCTTTTTCCGTTTCAGCAGGGTATGTTTTGTGTTTTTGGGTTATTTTCACGTTTTTTACCCTGCCTATGTTTTGCAGGGTGTATTCCAGTGTTCCGTGTGTGTTGTCACAGTCATTGAGATGATTATTCCTGCAATTAGCGGCAGTGGCATGTTTGCCCTTTTTTGTTTTATCATTATCCTATTCCTCTTAGCTGGTTTATGTCTATTACCTTGAAGAAGTTTGACATCAGCATGAGTATGATGATTGCCAATACAATCAGCACAAGCCATTTCATTATGGTTGAGAAGGCTGTAGATTCGGCTTTTTTGCCTCTTTTCATGCTCTTTTGCTGGCATGTAACTTATTTAAAATTATCTGTTTGGGGCTTTTATCCAAGGTATTGGCATCCTATGTCATAAGCCAGTTCGTTTGGTGACGTTTCCCTGTCCCATTTTCTGAATACAAAGAATGATGCGTATTCAGGGTGTCTGTCCGGGCTGACAAAGTATGTGGTGTATTCTGCCGCTCCGTAGGCTGCTGCTCCTACTGTGAGCCCTGCTCCGAGTGCCACCCACCCGTAAGGGGTTACTACTATGCTTCCTCTTATTAGTCCTATGGCTACTGAGGTTGCTGCCCGCGTTGCGCCTGACGTTGCGAATGCACCGAATGATACGCCTCCTGCTGCGAGCCCTGCCTTTCCTGCTGTAGTCTGTGCCGTGAGGTGCTTGTATATTTTTTCAATATTGTCCTGCCCTCTTGCGTAGAGTTGCTCCTTCTGAGCGGAATCCCTGGAGGTATTCGTAGTATGTTGGCTTATCCGGCTCATGTTCTATTCGCTCTTCAAATATGTATTTCTGGAATCCGGTTATTGGCTCTTTTGCTTGTATGTCAAACGTGTAGCATACATTGCAGTAAACCCCGTCGTGTGAGAAAAGCTCCACCTCTCCCCTTTTGAACTGTTTTGCACAGTTATACATGCCGTCTGCTATTTTCTCTTTGTTTTTTTCGTTGTCATTATTGTTTATTTTTATTACTACAACCGGGCAGTTTAATCCTGTATCTGAGGTTGGTATTCCGAACCTGTTGAATGCGTCCATTCTTTCTACTGATTTGCCGCAGCTTTCTCGGGTTATGAGTGTTTCGCTTTCCTGCCTGCTTGCTTTTATTACAGACAGCATCAGTATTGTGAATACGAAAAAAAGCGCCAGATAAATGATTGTTGCCTCTGCGGAAGCTTTCCTGTTCATCCGAGCATCATCCTGCAGTTTTCCTTTGTTATTCCTGTTGCAGGCACGAGCCTCACTGTCAGTGTTCCCTCGCTGTTTTCTTTGCCTACTGCTTTTCCGAAGTTTATGCCTTCAACTTCTCCGTTTGAGTTGCAGCCTATTTCGTTTGCCTGCTCACCTTCAAGCTTGTCTTTTATTCCTGCAATTTTGCAGTCTACAACTGCGCTGTCTTCAGCTGCGTCTGCGGCATGCCTTTTCATTACCTGAAAGACCGTGTAGTATGGCTGGTTGAGTGTTATGCTTCTTAGCGGGTATGGCTGTTCCGGCAGCGTGCCTTCTGATGTCAGGTATGTTATGTAGCTTGTGCCTTTCTTGTATTCGTGCATCAGTGCAAATGTATACATGTCGTTCAGGATTAGCTTTGCGCTCAGCTCGTTTTTGAACTTCTTGTCAGGGAATATTATTGAGCATGTGAAGCATGCTCTGTCCGTGTCTGTTTCCTCCTGCACTGCTGTTTTGCCTGCTCCGAACTGCTCCCAGCAGGTTGCAACCTCGTCCATTACCAGTATTTTCAGCTCTTCCTTTTCTTCTTCTGTGTCTTTTCCGTATTTTTTTCCTTTTATGTCAATGTAGAATGTCTTGCATTTTGATTTTACAGGGCTTTCAAGCAGTGTTAGATGCGATGCAAGTCCAGGCCCTTTCACTGAGAGGCTTCCTGCTGATGTTGTGAGCTTGCACTGCTTTATGGAGGTTTCTTTCCCTACTCCTGTTGCCACCATGCCGACAGTTATCATAAAAAAGACTATAAACGCGCTTACAAGCATGAGCCCCATTATTGTTCCTCCTGTCGCATCCCCTTTTTTGTTCATTCTTATCCCGATTTTCTGATTATTTGAGTAAAAAGGTATAGTATGACTGCTACAGCCGCTGTGATTAGGACATAGTAAATAATGTTTGCCTCCACCTTTTCCTGCGCTTTCTTTTGCATGCCTTCTCTCCTGCTAAAAAGCTATATAAGGTTTGCGGTGGGTTTTGTTTA
>JACPBT010000011.1 GCA_016180145.1 Candidatus Woesearchaeota archaeon
GGAATAGCATCCTTACTAAACTCAAGTTTGGCAATAGCCACAGGATTATAATGAAGCTTCTCAAGCTCCTCACCGGAAAGCTTAACAGCAAAGGGAGCGCCCATTGCAATCTGCAAAGCCCTCGCCCCTATAATCCTTGCCTCCTCATACCTCGTGTATCGTTCTGCCATTTTAACCATTACCATAATTAACTACCTGAAAAGCGTGTTAAACCGCCTTATTTAAGCTTTTTGCCTGAAAGCAGCTTTCTCAAATCGCCAGCCTTTGCCTGAGCAAGCCCAAGCATGCTGTCAATCTCCTGCGCAGTAACCGGCAAACCACCGCCCTTCTGAAGGGCAACAATGCTGCCATCCTCCAGAACAGCAGCCGAGATACGCGCATCAGCAACAGACTCCTCCTCAGGCAACGGGTCAACAATAAGATGCTTACCAATCTTGAAAACAGTAACCACAACAGGCAAAAGCGAAGCAGCAAGGGGAATCCCCTTATCAGTAAGCTCATCATACTTCACAACCTTACCCTCATAACCGGGAAGCTTTGCACTTGTAAGCGCTGCAACCGAGGCAAGCGCAGACGCATCAATAAGGTTGCCATGCACATTAATAGTGCATATATCAATCATTACACTCCACACTTCCTCTTTCGGAATAATGCAGAGCTTCTTGGTGTCAATAACCTTTGACTCCCTTATTCCCCGGTCAATAATGCGGGAAACCTCAATAGCCTCGTCAGAAGGCGGGCCTGACTCAAATACAGAAGATGAAAGCGGAAGAAGCTCGGCATTAATCATCAGGTTGCCGTCAGCAGGCGTATCGGGATAAGGCTTCTCAACAGCCATCTTAACACCTGCAAGAACATGGGTAGAACCCACAGTAACACGGGCAGACCCCTCAGCATTATGCGAAATGCCATACTCAACAGAGATAGGCCGGAACTCATCAAGCTTCCTGCCATCAAAGCGGACACCCGCATCAAGATAGCTCAAAACATGCTCACGAAATGAATCACCCAATTTTACCACCAACGCCGAATTTTTCCTTCAAAGCAGACTTCTGAACTTCATAAATCTGAAGGCACGCCTTCCTGCCAAGCTCAAGAGCCGTCTGAAGCTCCTCCCTTGAAATTTTACCATCCATCTGAAGCAGGGAAATTTCCCCTGTCCCGGGAATCATTGCAATCGGAATATCCGCAACTTCACCCTCGTAAGACTCCTCCTTATAGCTAAGGTCAACCATAATCTTATCATCAACCCTGCCGACAGAAACAGAAGAAACAAGGTCCTTCATAGTAAGCCCGGCATCAGCCAAAGCCATAGCCGCAGCAGTAATGCCCGCACACCTTGTTCCTGCATCAGTCTGAGGAAGCTCTATAAAAACATCAACCACAGCATTAGGAAACTCATCAAGATTCAAAACAGGAAGCAAAGCCTTCTCAGTAACAACCGAAATTTCCTTTGCACGCCTGCCACCGCCAGGTTTCACACGGCTGCCAGCACCTGAAAACGGCATCATATTATAACGGCAACGCAGAAGCCCGCTCTGCGGATTCTGAAGAAACTTAGGATGAAGCTCACGAGGCCCGTAAACAGCGGCATAAGCAACAGTATTCCCAATACTGAACATCGCAGAGCCATCAGCCTCAGGAATAACCCCAACCCGTGCAGCTATAGGGCGGGTTTCGTCAAACTTCCTCCCATCAAAACGCTTATTATACGCCATAAAAATCACGCCACCACCTTATTCTTATCAAGAAAAGCCTTAACCTGCTCAGTAAGCCCAGAAACATGCGAATCAGCCTCAATGCGGCGTATGGCACTAACCGCAACAAGCTCAGCAGCAGGAGTCCCCTGAAGCCAGATAACGCCATTCTGCCCAACAGAAATCCTGCAATTAGTGGCATCCTTAATCATGCTAACCATGCTGCCCGCCTTCCCGATAATCCTCGGCACCTTATTAGCGTTAACATAAATAATCCTGCCCTCGCCAAGCTTCCGCAAGCCAGGACCCTTGGCAGACAAGTCAACCATGTTCTGCGAAGTGACATTAATAATCTGAGCCATCAAAGAATCGCCAATGTTATAATAGCGCGTCAGGTCAGAACCACGCGCAATAAAATCAGAAACACCCTCCTTCATGCCCAAAAGGGAAGAATAAGCAGAGTTAATATCACAAACCCAGCCATTCAAAGTAATATTAGTAACACGCGCAACCACAACATCGCCACGCTTCGGAAGATACTTACCGGAAACAGGAATAATCCTGATAAGCCTGCCATCCACCTGAACCAGCCCAAGACGGCTGGCAACAACCTTATCACCCTCCCTGTAAGTCCCACTCGTAGGCAGATAATCCATCCCAGAAGCAAGAGCCTCACCAGGAACAACAACATCCTTATCCTTAACAAGAAGCGTCACTTTGCACTGCCCTCCAAAACCTTAATGTCAACATCACCATGAGTAAGAGCATTAAGCTGTCCGGAAAACTCCTCCTGAAGCCCAGCGGGCAACTCCAAAACAGCAAAAAGCGTGCCATCACTCTGCCAAGACTCCTTAACCAAACGCCCATAACCCTTAGCAATCCCCTCAGCCTTGGAAGCAAACCTTGAAGGCACAACAACCTGAACCTGCCTTGTTTCAAAACGCAAAGGAAGAACAACCCTGAGCTTCTTAACAACATCATCAAGCTGAGCCTCAGCACTCTTGCGCTCATCAATGCGCACTTTCGCCTCCTCAAAAGCGTTCTCAATGCGCTTAACAGGATGGGAAAACCCGCTCCTCGGGTCAACAGAATTGCGATGAATAAGCTGAATAACCTGACGAACCCTTGCATCCCGCACAGAATCGCGATAAGCAGAAGTAACCTGAATCTCCCCCCTTGAAAGAACAGCCTCAGCAACCTTCAACGCATCAGAAGTGCCGAAAGCGCGCTGCATATCATGCTCGGAAGCAAGCTGCCCCTTCCGGGCATCAGCAAAAACCTTCTCATACATAAGCACTTCCCTGACATCACCAACAGAACCGCCCTTAAAGCCAACAGCCTTATCCGGATCAATAATAACCTCAAACCTCGCACCCCCGGCATCAAGCCGCGCGAGATTAAAATGAGCCCTTTCCTTACCCAGCAATTCATTACCCTTCATGCAAACACTCACTCCTTCTTCTTAGCCCTGCCAGCACTATCATAATACTTCTCAATATCAGAACGCCTAAGCCTCGTAAACTTCCGCTCAGCAACAGTAATGTAAGCCCCATCAATACGCTCAATGCTGAAATCCTTGCCAAGAAAAGCAGAAAGCCCCTTCAAGCCAAGCTTAATACCCTCCTGCAAAGTAATGTCATCACGATACTCATTCCTGAGAAGCTCCTCAATCTCAGTCTCACCCTCACCAATAACAGTAGCCTTATACTGAAAGAAAATCCCCGTCGGGTCAGTCTCAAAAAGCTTCACACCACTCTCATCAATACCGGCAATAAGCAAAGAAACGCCAAAAGGCCTAAGGCCGCCACTCTGGGTGCAAATCTGCTTCAAATTAGCAATATCCTTAACAATGCTAAGCACATCAACAGGCGAGTCATAAGTAACACGATGCTGCTGAGCCCTCAACTGCGCGCGCTCAACAAGAACACGGGCATCAGACAAAATACCGGAAGCGGTAGCAGAGATATGCTCATCAATCTCAAAAACCTTCTCCACAGCCTCAGGAACAACCAAAGCATCAACAATGCGCTTATCAGTAATCAAAAGAACACCATCCCTGCAAACAATGCCAATAGCAGTGCTACCCTGCCTCACAGTCTTCTTGGCATACTCAACCTGAAGAAGCCTGCCATCAGGACTAAACATGGTAATGGCACGATCATAACCCATCAACTGATGCGGCATAGGCTGCTGCATTTCACATCACACCCCTTTCAATCAAATACCTTGAAGAAGCAGCCCTCAAAGAGCCGCTCACTCCAACACTCTTAAGTATAACAGGCACATTCTTAAGCTTTTTCACCAAAGCAAGAGACGCTGCCACCTTATCAACATAAGCCCTGTTAACACAAACAACACACCTCGCCGCAGAAGAGCGGACAGGCCTGATTGCAGCACCTGAAAACTCAAGCGCCCCGAAAAAGGAAGCAAAAACAGACTTCAGCGCATCAACTGCCTCAGAACAGCGCGCATCACTGCCAATGACCTCAAAAACGAGGTAACGCTTCTTCTCCCTTAAACTCGGCAAAACATTAGCCATTTGCAACAAAAAGAAGATAACTGCGTTTCTTCTCTCTCACCCCAAAAAGAAGAAACACATAATATATAAAGGTTTCTTTTTGCAAATTTAAAAAGCAACCTCAGAAAACAAAAAACAGCTACAAACGCAGAGCGGGCAGCGCTCCTGCCTCTGCACCCAAGTCAATGTTAAATGCTACGGAGCGTAAGGAACGGCTGAACGCAGAGCGGGGAAACGCCCCTTACCACCCTCAGCATAAAAACCTTCTTCTACCAAAGCTTGGTAAACGCTCCTGCCCTTCTTAGTTATATAATTAGCCTCACGAGTCATACCCACCAAGCCCAGGCTTTCAGCCAAATAAGAAATCGTCCAAGAAGCAGGAGGCATATAATCAACCCCATTCTCCAAACCAGATAAATGCTTCAGCATATCAGCAACCTGAATAATCTGCCTCGCCAAAAACGGCTGCGCACCGTTCACCAAAGAATCAATAGTATCCATGTATCCAAATGAGTGGCAGTATGACTTTTTAAAGTTTTTGCACCGGCTCAGAAAGCCTGAAGCCTCTTAACAAGCCCAGAAACAAGAAGCCTTTTCTTTTCAGCAGATAGCTGCCTTTCCCACACCTCATCAGGCTTATTATCCCAAAGCTCTTTCATCTTAGGCTGCTGAATTCGGAGAATAAACTCATCACATCTATTCATTTTCAAACATTTGATTGTTGAAATATATAAGTTTTTTGTTCTGTGTTAAATGGCATTAAGCTTGCTTATGTGTAGGTTGCTAAAAATCAGAAATATTTACAACCCTGATTAGAAAAGTTTATTAAGAAGCTATGCTTTAACAGTATCAGATTACGGGGATAGTTAAGGCGCCTGCCATTTCGCCTTTTTCTTTTTTCTTACCATGCCAAAGGGGTGTGGGACAGAAAAAGCCTATACCACACCCTGCTCAGGCGTTAATTATTTATAGTTGCCCGCTTCCTATTCTGCATATGGAAATTAAAGTGGTTCTTGAAAAACAGGAAGAAGGAGGCTATACTGTATACGTCCCTTCCCTCCCAGGCTGCATTTCCCAAGGCGAAACGAGGGAGGATGCTTTGAAAAACATTAAGGAAGCTATTGAACTTTACCTTGAAGCCGACGAAAATGAGGGCATTCTTTATGAAGGCGAAATTTCTAAGGTCGTAGTATGAAGCTGCCACAGCTTTCTGGCAGGGATGTCATAAAGATTCTGTACCGTAATGGTTTTGTTGTGGTGCGCCAGAAAGGTTCTCACATCAGGCTGGAGAAAAACACTTCTGAAGGGACTATTAAGTTGACTGTTCCCAATCACCCTGTGTTAAAGAAAGGAACACTGCACCAAATCATCAGGGCTTCTGAATTAAAGGAAGAGGACTTTGCCAGTTGAATGACACGGAGCAACAAATTCTGAGAGGAATAAAAAATTGCCGAAATATTACAAGATAAAAAGGTTTAAATAGGGAAGCTACATTCTCAAAATTGTGATAGCAGAAATAAGCGAAATAAAAATACTGAGAAAAAGGCACGGGCTGACACAAACCCAGCTCGCAAAGCTTTCCGGAGTCTCGCAAAGCCTCATAGCAAAACTGGAAGCAGGAATAATAGACCCCAGCTACAGCAACGTAAAAAAAATAACCGAAACCCTGAGCGGGCTGAGGGAGAAAACCGAGCCAAAAGCGGAAAACGCAATGAGCGACAAAATAATAAGCGTGACAGGCGAAAGCCTGCTGTCAGAAGCGATAAAAAAAATGAAACACTACGAAATCTCACAAATGCCGGTCATAGAAGGCGGGGTGGTAGCAGGGCTTATAGCAGAAACAGACGTAATAGAAAGCATACACACCGGAAAAGACATTAAACAAATGAAGGTAAAAGATGCTATGGCAGAAGCGCCGCCAACTGTGCCGCTGAAAACCCCGCTCAAGGCGGTAACAGAACTCCTAAGAATCAGCCCAATCGTCGTTGTAACAGACAAGGGAAAGCCAAAAGGGGCAATAACAAAAGCGGACATACTGAACAAGCTGTCGGCGTAAACTAAGCCCTGACAACCGTTACCCTCTGCTTCGGCAAATAGTTCAGATAAGAAGGAACAGGCTTGCGAAGGGACTTTGCAGCAACCCTGTCAACAGAGACTGCATCAACACCGGCAACGGCAAAAGAAGACTTTTTCTCACTCATAACAGCATCAAAGCAGTCAAAAACAGAAAGATGCGGCTTCAAAAGCCTGGAAAGCTCGGCGACATTCCTGCCGAAAAACCTGCCCCGGTAAAAAGAAGCTTTGTCCCTGCCTGAAACAGCTCCAAGCACCATATTGGAAACAGAACCCACAAAATGGCGCCTTTCACTTCCAAACACAGCAAGAGATACCCGAAAATCAGACTCAAGAAGAACCTTAGAAACGCCTACCGAGAACGAACCAAGCCTGACAGGAACCGAATCATCATAATCAAGATTAACAAAGCGAACAGAATAATCCTCAAGAAGCTCATGAAAGCCATGCCTGTAAAAAACATCCTCCTCAACAAAAGCGCCCTCAGCAATGACAACTTTCTTATTCGTAAACTCTTCAACAAAATCCAAAACAGCCTTAACAGCATCAACAGAAGCGACACCGGAACAGCCGTCAACATGAAGAATGTCCGGCTTAATCACTATGTGACTGCTGCCGCTGAGCCTGCCAGCAACACCATCTTTAACAAGCTTAAGAGAGCGAAATATGTTATCATACCGGACAACGCCATCAACAACAGCAACATCAGCCATGCACAGAAAACAGAAAAACGGTTATAAATAGTTTGCTATGAACTCCCTGAAGCAACCTCAACAGCAGCTTCCAGCCCGGACTTATTATGCCCATTCACGAAATGACGGGAAACTGCGCCAAGCTTTAACAAGCCGTCCATCACAGAAGCACTGGACTCAGAAGCAATCTGAGCGGCATTATTCGCAATGATAAAGCTGCTTACAAGCGCCTTAACAATGCCAGTGACAGGGCTTTCCTTACCGATAACAGCAGCAGAAACATCCGAACTTTTGCCGGCAAGAATGGCATCATAAACACAGAAATCATTGGGAGTTACGGCAAAAACACGGGGAGAAGAGGTGACTATAAAAAAACGGGAACCACCATCAACAGCATAAAAGTCAACCCGCCTACCTGCTCCAGCCCCTACAAGATAAGTTAAGGCGTAAATTTCCACTCCAAAGCAAATCCTGAAAAGAGGAGTTTAAAAAATTTTTGAAAAAAAACTATTCCAAATCCCTAACCCTGCCAAAAGCATACACCTTATCAGCAGCAACAAAAACCTCAAAATTGCGGACTCCGGACTTCAGGAAAGGACTGATAAACTGCGCCTTAAGAACATCAGTCCCTATAGTAACAGGATTGAAAGAAGGCATAACTATCATATCCTTCCCCCTAAACCTGCCCCTCAAAAAACACTTAAAGGTCTCAACACGGGGGCCTTCCCTGACTGAAACCGCAGGATGCTCATTCCCGATAATGACAACCTTTGCTTTTCTGAAAGCCACCTTTCCGGGAATCTGATGGCCGTGACAGATAAAAATGCCATCAGCAGAATAATCATCAACAAGCACAATATTACGCTTACCCGCTATATGCCCAAGAACAACATCATGATTGCCCTTGACAATAACAACCCTACGACACCTTGAAGAAAGCAGGTCTATCAGCTTCAAAACCTCACGCCACTCCTGCCCGGAAATAGAGCCAAACTCATGCTTAAGGTCGCCGTTAATGATAATCTCGCTAAACAATCCATTATGCTGCACAAGCTCAGGCTCCAAAAACCTGAAAACGCCCTCCAAAGAAGAAAGAACATCCTGAAAGTGAAACCTCGGAAGAAGAACGCCACGCCTGTTAAGAGCCTCCTCATAGCCAATATGAACATCACCAATAACCAAAGCATTGAGCTTCCTGACATACAAGCCAAGCCTACAAGCCAAGCCCGGCAGCAACAAAACCGTCCCTGATTTCCATACGAACAGGGAAAAAAACAAGGTAAATAAAGGTTTGCAGAAAGAACAACACACCGGGAGCGGGGCTTGAACCCGCATAACCTTTGGGGGAGGTCACTCGCTTCTGAGGCGAGCGCGGTTGCCAATTTCGCCATCCCTGCGCACAATTAACAACCCCAATTAGAAAAGTTTATTAAGAATCCATGCTTAACCACCAATGGATTATTGGGCATATTTAAGGCGTTTTACCAATTTCGCCTTTTTCTTTTATTCTCTTTTCGTCAGCCCTCAGGAAACTCAATCTCGCCAACATTGCAGCGCTGGCAAATCATACCCTCAGTGCTAAGGCCGTGAAGCTTCACAATATTAAACTGCCTGCCGCAATTAGAACAGGTAACAGCAACCTGCTCCAAAGGCTCAAACATGGTAGAAGACGGCTTAACACGGGAAGAACGGGACTTGAAAGAAACACCCTTAGAACGCTTAGGCTTAGAAGCCCTTCTGGGAGGCTTGCGAACAGAACGAGGACGCCTATGCAATGCCTTACGGGAACGCCTTGAAGAACCACCCCTGCGGGATGGCTTACGAGCCTTTGGCTTAGCCGCCCTGCCGCGACGCTTCATTAAAAGCACACATTCAGAAGCCAAGTATTTATGTCTTTTGGTTTTCAGAGGGCTTTTGCCCAAAACAGCAACGGCACAGAATCTTACAGCATTTTTTCTATTGACGCAGCAATGCCATCAACCTGCTTAACTACAGAAGAAAAGCCCCGACAAACTCATTTATCCTTAATCTTCTCAAGAATCCTCTCATGCATGCGCTTAAGAAACTCTATTTTATCCTCAATCTTCAGCACGTCAGTCTGGGACTCAAGCACTATCTTGAGCGCAAAGGGGGAAGGCATGCCAGTCTGAACTGACTTGACTTTCACGGTCTTATCCTCAACAGCCTTCAGAAGATTAATGGCAGTGGGCATATCCATGACATCCTCAAGAACCTCACGCCTCGCCTCCTTAAGAATGCAAAAATCAGGGGAAATGCGCCTGACAGCATTAATCAGAATCATAGACGAAACCTGCTGCCTGCCAACACGCTTCTCCCTACCCATGTAATTGCGCAGAATCATCAAAGCACGGGAGGCGCAGTGACGGAAACGCCGCTTTAGGATTTCAGCACGCTCAACAGCGTTCTTCATAACAAGCTCAAGCTTCTCAGACTGCAGGAGCTTCAACGCGGCAGCAACATTAACATTCTTCCCATACACAACATAAAAACCGTTATCAGTAAGCCCCAACTCAACATCCCTGTGCTGGCTTCTGGCAATAACAAACGCAACTGCGCGGCTAAGGCAGTCATTAACACGCCTGCCGTAAAGCGAATGAACAACAGCATACACCCTGCCCTTGTCAGAAAAGCCCTCCACAAGAATCTTTTTGTCAGTCGGAATCTCTGAAAAAAGAAACTGCTCACGAAAATAATTGTAGATTGAATCCGCAGTATTTGAATCAACGTAAAGATACTCATTAATGAAAGACAGAATCTCCGCCTTGCTGCGATTATGCAGAAACTTCTCCTCCATCAGGCGGCGGAATCTGCCGACCTCAACAGCAAGGTCAAAGCTCAAAGGCAGCATCTCAGAAAACCACGACGGAATCGTGGGGGAGCGATAAACACTCGCATTAACACAGGCAACCATCCCCTTGGCATAAAGAAACTCATACTTATCCCCGCCAAGAATAAAAACATCACCCTTAGTCAGGCGCTCAAGAAAACCCTCATCAATCTTCCCGACAACCTGCTCCGTGCCGGCTATTTTCACTGTAACAAATGTTTCATCAGGAATCGTGCCGATATTAGTCATGTAAATAACCCGGCTCATTCTCCCACGCCTGCCAATAAACCCCGTCTCCGGGTCATGCCAGATTTTAGCGTAAATGTTCCTGTCCTCAAGCGAAATATATTTGCCGCTAAGGTAATCAAGGACTTCATTAAAGTCCGAAAGAGAAAGCGTGCCATAGCAGAAGCTCCTCCTGACAAGCGCGTAAAGCTCATTAACATGAATCTTTGAAGAAATTGCAATCCCATAAATCTGCTGCGCCAAAACATCAAGGCAGTTTGAAGGTATGTGAATGCGGTCAATCCTCCGCTCAATGGCAGACTTAAGCAGAACAGCACACTCAACCATGTCATCACGGTCAAGAACAATAATCCTGCCCTTGGAAACAGAAGTAAGACGATGCCCAGAGCGCCCAATACGCTGCAAAGCCCTCGCAACAGTCTTAGGACTGCCAAGAAGAATAACAAGGTCAATGAAGCCAATGTCAATGCCAAGCTCAAGGCTTGTGGAAGAAACAACAACCCTAAGCCTGCCCTCCCTCAAAAGCTGCTCAATAGAATGGCGATGCTCCTTTGACAAAGAACCGTGATGAGCGCCAATAGTCTGCACATCAGAAGCATAATTCTTTGGAAAGCGCTCCTTCAAATGGTTAATAACACGCTCAGTAGCAGAGCGGGTATTTGTAAAAATAACAGTTGTCCTGTGCGACTGCACTAAATCATCAATAAGCGTGTAAAGCGCATCCTGCATCTTCCCATGCTCAACATCAATCAAATCAGGAACAGGACAGATAACCTTCAAATCCATCTTCTTGACAAACTGAACATCACAGATTTTGCATGAGCGCGGAGACTCGCTATCATTACCAACAAGAAAGTGAGCTATCTTGTCAAGGGGCGCGATTGTGGCAGACAAGCCAACCCTCGCCATGCCGGGCGAAAGCAACTGCAAGCGCTCAAGGCTGACTGACAAGTGAACACCACGCTTATTCTCAGCCAGCGCATGAACCTCATCAACAACACACCACTCAACCGCTTTCAACAAGTCAACAAAACGGTAACTGCTAAGAACAATAGCCAAACTCTCGGGCGTAGTAATAAGGATATGAGGAGGCTTCCTCAACATTGCAGACTTCTCAGAAGGAGATGTGTCGCCGGTGCGGACAGCAACCCTAATCCCAAGGCTTTTGCCAGCAATACCCTCAATCGCCTTCAACGGCTCAACAAGATTAACCCTGATATCCTCATTCAAAGCCTTCAAAGGAGAAATATAAACAGCATACACCCTATTCTCAAGAACCCCTGCCTCAGAAGCGCCAACAAGCTCATTAAGAATAGAGAGAAAACCTGTAAGAGTCTTGGTAGCGCCTGTAGGCGCAGAAACAAGAATATTATTCCTACTGTGAATCTCCATAACACCAAACAACTGAGGCAGGCTAAACTCCTTAAACCGAGAGAAAAACCACTCCCTTACAAGAGGATGGAGGATGTTCAGCAATTCCTCAGTCCTGTTTGGAACGGTCTTGAAATCAATCATAAGAAAACGGATGCTGCCAAGCTATAAAAGGGTTGCTGAATGCAGGCAAGCCGACTGAACTGCGGTGCGCTTCGCTGCCTAATCAGCAAAGTTTCCGCAAAAACCAGCACATCAAAATCCTATTTGTTTACGACCTCTTCGCTAAGAAAAAATTTGTGTTGCCTTTTTGAAAAATTAATGTCAAACAATGAAAAGATTGTATCCTGCCCAAGCACTATCGGAAAATCACCTCCCGGATTAAAATTTCCCTTAATCCAATGAATATTCGCCTCAATCCTTTTACCATTAATCAAGACTATTGCCTGCACAACATACACATTAACGGGTTCTGAGCCTATGCCTGAAATCTTATATTCAAAAGGCAAGCCGGTCAACTGCTCTATCCTCTTCTTTTCATTAGCACCACACTCAAATGTTATTCCCATGGGAACGCCTATGTCAACATGAGACAGGGTAACATCAGAGCCGGAATCCACCAAAGCATCAAAATCCTGAACAGTACTGCCAACCTGCAAAGTTACTCTGATCATAGGCCTAAGTCTATCCGGGCTTGCTAAAGGAAAGGGCTGATAAGAAAAAGGTATGCTCATTTTCACTTAACCATAGTAGCTTTAAGATTAGGCACACAAGTAAAAACTTTATCACGGCTTTTAATCTGAAGCAAATCACGAAGGACTTTATTCGCCTCCTTACCGACAAACTTAATTTTACCTTCAACTATGCCAAGACAGTGTCCCTGATATTTTGTCAACTCTTTAGAACTAAGCATGGATAAGCCTGAAGGGCGAACACCTGCCTTTTTTTGCATACCTATAACTGGAGAAGATTCATTTAAAAAACTTTCTTTTTTAGCCGCCATACTTACTTTAGGAGTGGTTTTCATTATTTAAAAGTTCTGTCAAACCGGTAAAGTCAAATTAAGTGCGTTGGCTTTGTGCCACTGCCACCACATTAATCACTTAAACGGCTTGTCTTTCTGAAGGTTCTCCATCCACTTCTTCACAGAATCATCAGTGCGGGAAAAGCTGGGCTGAGTTGAAGGCGCTGATGACGCCAAAGATTCCTGACGCTGCTGCTCGCGCTTGCTGTCAAGGTAGCGCTTCAACGCAGCAGTCTCAGCATCATAAGCCGGTGAAGGCTCATCCTTAACTGAGGCAGCCTTATTAACGCCCTTCTTTCTGCCACGGCGCATGCGCCTGTAAACAACAAAAACAAGAACGCCAGCAACAGCCACAGCCAAAAGCCATGAAAATACGCCACTGACCCCATCAAACCTGCTGCCTGAAACAACATTGCCTGTAACACCGAAAAAGTCCCCAGCCTTCCTGAAAGCAGAACGCTCATCAAGCAAATGAGCCTCAAAAGAGGGAGAGTTCGCAAGCCCGGGGAAAGAAATAACATAGGAATCCTCAGGAACCTCTGCATAAAGGTCAATTAAAGCGCTGCCATCAGGCTTAAGCTCAAAATCACGGGAAACAACAACCAGATTAGAAGAGCCGTTAAGGCTTACAACCAGCTCCCTGCGGTAATCAATATTGCCTGTATTGACAACTGTCAAAGCCCCGCTGTCAAAGCTGACATTAACAGACTCAACAACAGGAACAACAAAGGAAGCGGTTGAATTAAGCCCTGACGAGGAAACTAAAACAGAGTAAGAGCCCGGCTTAAACGAAGAAGGCAGCGCAAAGCCGAAATCAGAAGGCATGGTTACTGAACTGCCAAGAACAGACGCGCCAAAACTGTCAATAACGCTTATTGAAGCCTTAGCTGCAATAACGTCACCAGCCTGGTCAAGAAGGACAACAGAACCGCCCAACAAACTGCCCGGAAGAACGGTCTCATTTGACAAAGCAACAGAAAGCTTTGTAGGAACAGCCTCAACAGAGAAAGAGGCTGAAGCAGAGCCGGAATTGCCGGAAGAATCATTCACCAAAAAGTCAAGCGAATGCCTCCCGCTCTTAATATTTGACGGAAGGCGGACATTGTAAGAAAAGGAATTGTTGACGACAACGCCACCATAAGAATTGCCCAAAAGGGAAAGCGAAACCGCACCCCTTGACGAGTAAGATTTTGCGACAGCACCTGAAACCACAAGCTCGTCAGAAGGGCTGACAACACTACGCGGGACAGAAACAAAAACAGGCAAACTGCCAGTAACATTAAAAGACTCGGAAGAATCCTCAAACTGCACATTCCTGCTAAAAGAAGAAACATTTGCCAAAACATAACACCGGCCTTTCATGTCAGAAGCAACCTCAAGGCCGGGAACGCCAACACTCTGCACCTGACCCGCATAAAGGGTGGTAGGCAGGGTATAAAACTCAATGCCAAAATCAGAGCAGACAAGCGAAAGCTTCGCAAGCCCTGAAAAATCAGCATCACTGGAAACATCATAAGACACGAGAATCTGGTCGCCAAAGTTATACAACGACTTGTCAACACTCACGCTCACATCAGCCAGAACAGGCAGAGACATAACCAAAAACAAAAAAACGAGCAAAAAGGGCTTCATACGCCCATTATGAACACGCTCACTTAAATATTTTACTATAATAAAGTAAAGGCATTCCGCGTGCAGGCGGCAATCAGCAGCAGTAACTACTGTCACTACCTAATGCAAAAGTGCAACACCGCATAGCAATCAGAAAGCTATATAAACGCTAACAACCGGAAATGACACAAATGGTGCTTGAAACCCTCATAAACCCTGTAAACGCAGAGCGCAAACCATGGGAACTGTTCTTCATAGGAGCGGTATACAGTTCAGTAGCAATTTTCCTAAGCACAATAGTATTCAGAGACTACGCAGGCATAGTGATGGTATTCCTCACAACACTCGCATGCTCATACCTAATACAAAGAATGCTACGCATGGAAGAAAAAAAAGACACCAACCAAATCATAACAGAGCTGCACCTCCTAAAAGAGCATGGAAAAGCGCTGACAGTCTTCATATTACTATTCCTCGGATTCGTAACAGCATTCTCAGCATGGTATGTAGTGCTGCCATCAGAAATGACACACACCATATTCAAAGTGCAGGAAAACACAATACAATGCATAAACTCAGGAACGACACAAGGATGCATGACAGGCATGCAGACAGGCGTTCAATCAACATTCAGCAAGATATTCCTGAACAACATAAAAGTGCTGGCATTCACCCTGATATTTGCATTCTTCTACGGAGCAGGAGCAGTATTCATACTTGCGTGGAACGCAGCAGTAGTCGGAACAGCCATAGGCATATTCGTAAGAAACAGCGTAAGCACAGCAGCAGTAAACATCGGACTGACATCAATAGCATCCTACTTCTCAATATACTCCATAGGCGTATTAAAATACATGACACACGGCATATTTGAAATACTCGCATACTTCATGGCAGCCCTCGCAGGAGGAATAATATCAATAGCAGTGGCAAGGCACAACTTCAAAAGCCCAGAATTCAGAAAAGTGCTGCTTGACTCAGTTGACCTGATAGCACTATCGGCAGGCACGCTATTCCTCGCAGCAGTCGTGGAAGTATTCATAACACCAATGCTGTTCTAAAAAAAAATGATAATCTCAAAAAGAACCCATTCCTGCCTTATCATAGAGGAAAAAGGAAAAACCATCCTGATTGACCCGGGAAGCTATACTGCACAGGAAAACGCGCTGAAGGCAGATGACTTAAAGAAACTTGACTACCCACCGTAATAACAAACAAATCAGCAGCGGCAACACTCGCAAAAGAAGGCATAAGGACGGAAACATCAGGAAACAGCATGATAAGCATAACACCCGCAAGGCATGAAAAAATACTGATGCAAACACCGGAAAACATAATGTTCACAATAGCAGGAAGACTGACACACCCCGGAGACTCACTGAACTTTGAAAACACGACAGAGATACTCGCACTCCCAATACAGGCACCATGGGGAAGCTTCGTCAACGCAATACAAAAAGCAGCACAGCTAAAGCCGAAAACAGTAATACCAATACACGACTGGCACTGGAAAGACGAAGCAAGAATACAACTGTATAAAGCTGCGGCAGACTACCTCAAAAAGAAGGAAATAAAATTCAAGGCAGCAGAAAAGGGAGAAACTATTGAAGTTTAACTACTTCCTTGCCTTCTCAAGCTTTCCCTTAAGCACTTCAAACGACAGCCTGAACTTTTTTAGCATGCAGAGCGAAATAGTTTTCGGTTTCCTGCACTAACAATTGCTTATGTAAATCAATCAGCCGTTTAACAACCTCGTTATCGCTGTTTAATCGGTAAAGCTTTGCCTTCCCGACTTTCCTCGTGTTTTTTATCAGCCCTGCTTTTTCCATGCCAATCCAAACCCTGTTGAGAGTTCCTGATAACAGGACTGCCGCCAAATGTCCGAACAAATATTGGCAACTCGCTCATAGGTTAATTGACACACAAACAACTATATAAAACTTTCTATTAAATATAACATTATACTAAAATAACACTTTTTAAAAAAAGCCTTAAATACCCTACACCTGCAAAAACTGACATGAATGAAAAAGAAGACGTAAAAAAAAGAATGATAAGGGACATGCTCACACCGCCACGATGGGGTGGCAGACATACAGAAGTGAAGAATCTAAGAAAAAGCCTTCCGTCACATATCTTGTCAACGAAGCAAGGCCAGAAGCTCGTTGACGAGGCAATAAAAGAGCTTATTAACGACGGTTGGCTTTTTGCCAAGAAATCAACAGGAGAAATTCACGTATCTCTAAATCCAAGAATGAAAAAGGAGATAATGGAATATGTGAACAGCTATAGCGGCGGACTTTAACAATCGTATAAACTTGTGTCCGCCTAATATAGGCACGGTTAACAACTACGAAAATTAATTTCCGTGCCTATAAAACACCAAAACTCACTTCCTTGCCTTCTCAAGCTTGCCCTTAAGCAATGCATCCAGAGACTGGTCATTTACCTGAATAACCTTCCACCTGACACCGGGAATATCACCCTTGGAACGCCCCATCCTGCCGCCAATGCACTCAATCATAACCTCATCATGCTCATCAATAAGCTTGGAAGCCCCATCCCCCGGACAGAAAGCAGTAACCTGCCTGCCATTCTTGACAAGCTGAACCTTAACACACTTCCTCATAGCAGAATTAGGCTGCTTAGCCTCAAACTGAACCTTCTCAAGAACAATACCCTTAGCCTGCCAGGCGCCCTCAAGAGGGTCAGACTTGGCTCGCATGCGAAGAGTGCGGTTAACAAAAGCACGCTGACTCCAACGGAACGTATGACGGCGAGCCATAAGACGCTTACCGGCATTCAAACCACGGGACTTTGAAACCATAACAAACAAGAATCAGCAGGAGGTTTTTAAATGTTGCTGTTTGGCAATTTCAGGTTAAAATAGCATTTTCTCTATAAACTCTATTTCCGCTTCCGGCAC
>JACPBT010000012.1 GCA_016180145.1 Candidatus Woesearchaeota archaeon
GGAAGCTACAGGAAAGGCGACGACACTGATAAAAGCGACATGGACATTGCTGTTGAAGCCATAGGAAACAAGGAAATGGAAATAACAGAACTCGGCATAATAAAGCAGTTTGGATACAGGAAAAATGTGAAAGTGAACATGCACATATTTTCAAGAAGCAAGGCAGACTTAAATGTATTTACAAACATAGCAAACGGAATAGTCCTATACGGGCTGCTGGAGGCAAAACCGTGATAAGAAGAAAATTCCCTGATAAAGCAAAGGCAATGAGCATGCTAAATGCAGCAGAAGGCGACCTTGAAGTGATAGAAAGCATAAAAAACAACCGAAAAGCAGGCTCCTTAATTGTAAGAACAATTTATGAATGCTTCAGAATGCTTGGAGACGCCCTGCTGACAGCCGAAGGCTTTGAAACAACAGGCATAGACCACCATAAAGAAATGATAAGCAGACTGCTAAAAATCAATGTAAAAACAACGCGCCCACTCCTTGTTCTGGATGAGCTAAGAAAGGAAAGAAACGACATAAATTACGAAGGATACGCCCCAACAGAGGATGAAATTAAAGACGCCATTGCGATAAAAGATGCCCTGTGGAAGCCGGTTCTTACAGAAGTGAAAAGACTAATTGAAAGAACCGGCAGCATAACTTCTGACTAAAAGATTTATAAAAGAGCGCAGGTTTACCCCCTGCAATGAACATTCTCGGAGTCCATGACGGACATAATGCGGGAGCATTAAAGGCAGGCGAAATAGAAAAGGTGGCAGTAGCATCAACCCAGCGCTCAACAACAGAATGGTTCATGAACACAGGAAGCTGGTACCAAAGCAGGCTGCCTGCAATAGCTGCAAAAGCGGAGTTCACACTGCCCCCGCTAAGAAGGCTTTACCCGGCAATAAACTTCACAACAAGAAACATAATAAAACGGGCTAAACTAAACAACCAACAACTTGTAAGACAGCTGAAAAAAGATTTCGGGCTTGAAAACGCAAAGTTTGCCTTTATTGACCACCACCTGTGCCATGCAGCATACTCCTACTACGGCAGAAACTGGGAAGGAGAAACACTCATCCTGACACTTGACGGAAGAGGAGACGGAATATGCGCAACCGCAAGCATAGGAAACGGAAATGAGATAAAAAGGATATCTGAAACAAAAGGCGGAAACTCAGTAGCAGAGCTTTACCTCGGAGCAACCGCATACCTTGGAATGAAGCCGCTTGAACACGAATACAAGGTAATGGGGCTTGCGCCATACGCATCACCACAGCACGGAGAAAAGGCAGCAGCAAAACTCAAAGGCGTGATAACATTTGACGAAAAACTCACATTCCGCTCAAAAATAAGGACAAACACTGCATACTACTGGATAAAGGAAAAGCTCGCAAATGAAAGATTTGACAATGTGGCATACGGAATACAAAAATTCACAGAAGAACTTGTAACAGAATGGGCGCGAAAGGCAGTGCAAAAAACGGGACTTACAAAAATAGCATTGGGAGGAGGACTGTTCATGAACGTAAAGCTCAACAAGCTCATACTTGAACTGCCTGAAGCTGAAAAACTATTCATAAGCCCAAGCTGCAGCGACGAATCGCTGATGATAGGAGCGGCAATGGCAGAACAGGCAAAAACAGAAAGACCTGAACCGCTCAAAGACATATACTACGGAGCAGAATACAGCGAGGAACACACAACAAGAATGGTGGCAGAAAAGGGAATTGCAAAAAAATATGAAGTGGAAAGGCACAAAGACATAAACGGCAAGGTTGCCGAGCTGATAAGCAACAACGAGGTCGTGGCAAGATGCACAGGAAGAATGGAATTCGGAGCAAGGGCGCTGGGAAACAGGTCAATAATCACAAACCCCTCAAGCTTCTCCAACGTAAGAATAATAAACCAGATGATAAAAAGCAGGGACTTCTGGATGCCATTTGCGCCAAGCATACTAAGCGAGGCGCAACAAAAATACATGATAAACCCCAAAAAAATGGAAGCACCATACATGATAACAGCATTTGACTCTGTGCCTGAAAACAGGGAACAGATAACAGCAGCAATGCACCAATACGACTTCACAATAAGACCGCAGGCAGTGGAGAAAGAGAATAACAACAACTACCACTCAATAATAAGCCAGTTCAGAAAAGAAACAGGAATCGGAGCAGTGCTGAACACGTCATTCAACCTGCACGGCTACCCGGTAATATACACGCCGGAAGATGCATATTACGTTTTTGAAAACTCGGGACTAAAATACCTGCAGATTGGAAACCACCTCATATCAAAGAAAAGCTAAAGCCTGCCCAAAGCATCTGAAAACCTGCCTGAAAGCCGCTCCCAGGAATAAGGCAGAACAAGCCTCCTGAAATCAGGCTGCTTCTTTCTTTTTACAACAAAAACAATCCTTTCAGCCAAATCAGAAGCGCTGCCCGGAACCGCAAGGCACTCAGGATAATCCCTCAAAACAACAGCAACATCACCGACAGAAGTGGCAACAACAGGAACACCGCAGGCAAGATACTCCATAAGCTTATACGCAAAACCATAACGGGAAACCTCATTCTCAGGCTGAGGAAGAACAGCAACATCAGCAGCATTAATAGCAGCAACAACCTCCCCCCGCTCAGGAAGAGCCATGTGAACAACACCAGGCTTCCTGATATCAATGCCCCTGTCAACTTTGCCAGAAAGCAGAAGAATGGCTTCAGGAAAAGCCTGCCTGACAATTGAAAAGGCATCAATAAGAACATCACAGCCACGCTCCACAGAAACATGACCAACATAGGTTATTATAACAGCGCTCTTTGGAAGCTTAAGAGAAACCCTGCACTTAGCCCTGCTTAACGGCCTGAAAAGAGGCTCAAAGCCATTCTCAACAACAACAGAGCTTCTGCAAAGCCCTCTTATCTTTTCCTCAAGGGAATGACTGACACAAACGCACAATGCAGCCTTCCCCATCAGCAAGTTATTAACAAAACGAAGAAGGCTGCGGGCAAAAAAGCCATTGCGCAAAAACGGAACACCCGAAAGGTCATAAGTCTCATAATTATCACGCAAATCATAAACAAACTTCCTGCCTGAACGCGAAAGACAGGCAAGCAATGCAACAACAGGATGAGTAGTGCCGACAACAACATCAGAATCTTTTGCATAAAATGAAACTGAACGAATAAATGAGCGAATCTTAAAAAAGGAAAAAGGAACAACATGCACATCCATGCCATGCATGCTTACAGAGAAAAACTCCCCACCCAAATGGTCAGCGGCAATTACCGAAACTTTATGCCATTTCGCAAGGGCGGCAGCGAGGCGCATCTCCCTCCCAAAATCATCACGAACAGCATCCTTGCCAATAGTGCCTGAAAAACGCTTGATAACAAACAAAACATTCATCAGGCATCAACACTCTTATACCACTCATAAGCCAGTCTCAAACCGGCTTCAACAGAAAACTTAGGACGCCAACCAAGAATGCGGGCAGCCTTTGAACTGTCCATGTACTGAGCTGCAATTTCATTAGAAGCTTCATTAAGGACAACAGGCTTCAAACCAGAGCCTGCAACCTTAAGCATCAAATCAACAAGCTCAATGACGCTGACAGGCTTATTGGTTCCAAAATTAAAAGCCTCACCGGCAATCTGAGAAGAGCTAAGCGCATCAGCAAGAGCAAGATAAGCCTCAACGGCGAGCCAACAAATCAGCACAGCTCTTGGAAACATCATAAGGATGAACGCCGGCAAGGCAGAAATCCTCAGAATAAGGAAGCCTGCCCTGCGAACCATAAGCCTTATCACTGGAAGCAACAACAAGACGCGGCAGCTTAAGCAAACGGACAGCCTCAAGAACAGTCCACGTTCCCTTAATATTGCTCTCAAACGTTGAGAGCGGAGAGCGATTAGCTATCCCAACAAGAGTCTGGGCGGCAAGATGAAAACACATCCTGACTCCATACTCGTTCATAACGCGCATAACAAAAGCCAAATCAGCAACATCACCATAAGCAACATTAACACGCTCAAGCAAGCCGGCAAGCCTCAGCTTTGAATCAGCATTACGGTCACGAACAATTACCGTAACAACAGCACCCTCA
Source organism: Candidatus Woesearchaeota archaeon (assembly GCA_016180145.1). Lineage (GTDB taxonomy): Archaea > Nanobdellota > Nanobdellia > Woesearchaeales > UBA10216 > JACPBT01. The sequence continues at coordinate 4,094 of JACPBT010000012.1, forward strand.
TCAAGAAGGCGCATGCAAAGCCGGCTGCCGACAAAACCATCACCGCCTGTAACAAGAACAGACTCGCCGCGAAAGCTCATTTCCAAACCCTCCACTCAGCCCTGCCAGAGTTCCACAAGTCATTAAGAGACTGGACATCCTTAAAAGTATCCATACAATTCCAGAAGCCATCAAACTTAAACGCTGCAATACGCCTCCCAGAAGCCAGACGCTCAAAAACCTCCCTCTCAAGAGTGTCGTTTTCCCCAATAAAATCAAAAACACCCCTGTTGAAAACAAAAAAACCGCCATTAACCCAAAAGGGAAGCAACGGCTTCTCAGCAAAAGCAGAAACCAAACCTCTGTCATCAACTTCAACAACACCAAACTGAGAACGGGGCTTTATGCAGGTAATTGTCGCAAGAGCGCCGGTTGAATTATGATGGCTCACAAGCTTATTCAAAGGAATATTGGAAACACCATCACCATAAGTAGCCATAAACTGCCCATCAACAATCAAATCCTGAACTTTCTTAATCCTCCCGCCAGTATTCGTATCAAGCCCTGTATCAGCAAACTCAATATTCCACCCATTGCTGTCACGCTCAAAATACTCCCTTATCAGCTCACCCTTATAGCCAAGGGCAAGGACGAAATCATTAAAGCCGTGATGGGCATAAATCTTCATAATATGCCAAAGAATAGGCCTGCCGCCAACCTCAACCAAAGGCTTAGGAATCTGCTCAGTAAGCTCCCTCAAACGGGTGCCCCTGCCACCGCACAGAATGACTGTCTTCATCACAACAAAGGCAGCCACAGGGCTTTTATATATTTTCTGATGACTGAAGTTTTGCATTGTTCAACTGCCCGCATCTATAGACAAATTTGATTATCCCTGCCCTATAGCAAAGTTGTCTATAAAGAAATGCTCAAAACAAAAAGTTTGGAAAGGAAAAAGTTTAAATAGTAATTCACTAAATAAAATGATGAAAAGATAATGAACGCTTGGGATATCAACACTTGCAGGCTTGATTCAAGCAAGCATTTCATGAACAAATACATGAGACGCTGGAACTGGGATTTCCACGATTTAAGAGAAGCCCTGAGAGATGCCAAAAAAATAGAAAAGGCGGGAAACAAAAAATATGAGGCGTATGTTGATAAGAATGTCCAAAAGAAGATAATATTCGTATATTACGCAGAATTTGACTCAATTTACATAATAAGCGGCGCGGAGGGCAGCTAAAATGAAAAAATGTCCTGTATGCGAGAAAGGAGAACTTATTCAAGCCAATGACATAGTTTCGGAAATAGAAGGACACCACTTTGTAGAAAAAGGGGAGCGATGCAACAATTGCGGGGAAGAATTCATAAACGAGAAAGAGGGCCAAGGAATTATTGATGCCGCAAAACGTCTTGGAATCTGGGGAGCCACCATGAAACTTCACAGAAAGCTCAGCAAAAGCGCGAGAGGCACAGTTTTGAGGATACCATCAGACGTTGAAAAGGAAATGAACCTTAAAGGCAGCGAAAATATCCTTATCTCCCGAATCGGAAAGAATAAAATTCTGATAGAAATAGAGGAGTGACAAGGCGGCGGCAACAAAACCGTTAAATTCCAACGCAAAGGCAACCAGTTATCACTACAAGGCAGATTAAGCCTGCGGCAAACTATTATCGCCAAAAAAAAACGCTTCACAAGCATACTTCTACATCACAACAACAAAGGATACCAGTATACTAAAATGTATACTGGAGAAGCTAAAAGCTTATTAAAGGCAACATGAATTACGCCTGCTCCCCATGACAACCCTAACCCTTCAAACAGGAACGTCAAGATATGACGGACTTGAACTAAGCGACATGCTTCCTTCTGAAAGGAGAGCCATACAAACAGCAGAAACACTCATAAACAGAATAAACGACTACAGGAAAAGCACAGGAACAGAAGCGAAGGCAACAAAACTAACCGGAACAGTTTTAGGACTATTCTCAGGAACAGCAGGAAGCGCACTCACCATAGGACAAGGCAGCCAATGGAGTTATGAGCCAACAAGTCTGCTGGAAGAACTGGCAATAACAATCCTTGCAGGGGCAGCGGGTTATGCAATCGGATGCGCAATCCGCCACTTCAACTACAGCAACAGGCAACTCTCTGAAATGGAAAAAGAACTGGCAAGGCTGGAAGAATCACCAGCATACCAGCAAGCAATAAGGCAGATGTCAAAGTGAAAAAGATTTGCAGAAATATCTTGACATGCTGCCGGCGAATTTCCTAAGCCGCTTCTGACTGTGCAAGAGCTTTCCTGTTCAGAACCGTGCTGGCATTAAGAATCTCCACCCCCAAAAGCTTGCCTTTAGCATCAAAATCCAGAATAATATTCTCCCTTAATTCAACAGTCTTTTTTGCCTCCCCCTTACCAATAGGGTAAACCAAATAAATATATGCTGCATCAGCCGCCTTATCATATTCAAGTTTCATATGTTACGCCACGGTTATTATCTTTATATAGTTTTCCTCAAAAATGAAAACCACCTTAATAGCCCGGCCGTTCAACTCTCCGACAGCAATCTTTCTTCCCTCAAAAGAATGCCTCAATGACACGGGAAATTGCAGGATATGCTCCACTTCCAACTCAGTTATTCCTCTCTGTCCAAGCCTCTTTTTTGCATGCAATGAATAAACAATGTCCATAAAATCACAAGCGAAGCTGCAAGCGCAACCACCAGCATAAACCGGTGAGAACAGATTAATAAACCTTAACCGAGATTTATTGAAAGAAAACATCATAAAATTGAAAAGTTTTCAGAATCCCTGAAAGAAATTCAAAAAACGCCCATGTTTTTGCAAATTTTTCAGAAATAATGGAAGCCTTCCAAAACTGAAAAAGCCGATTCTGTCAGAAACTTTAAGAACACGCACAAAGCAACAGAGTGGCATGGAAGCAATCAAAATACTCGTAACAGCAACAACATTCCCAAGATGGCAGAATGACACTGAGCCTGCATTCGTATATGAACTGTCAAAAAGGCTTGCTGATGCAGGATTTGAGATTATGGTGCTTGCCCCGCACTTTAAAGGCGCAAAAAAAGAGGAAATGATGGGAAAAGTCAGGGTTGTAAGGTTTCCATACTTCTTTGAAAGACTGGAAAAACTCTGCTACGAAGGGGGAATAATACCAAACATCAAAAGGCACTGGTATGCAAGATTACTGATACCATTACTGACAGCCTCAGAACTGATATACACGATAAAAACTGCAAAAAAAGAGAAAATAAGCGTGATACACGCGCACTGGATTGTGCCGCAGGGGTTTGTGGCAGCCATAGCGAAAAAGCTTACAGGAGTGCCATACATAGCAACAGCACATGCAGGAGATGTGTTCCCGCTAAAAAACAGGCTGTTCAGGCTCGCCGCAGGGATTGCACTGAAAAATGCTGCCTGCTGCACTGCAAACAGCACAGCAACAAAACAGGCAGTCCTTAAAGTCAAAAACATAAGCAACATAGAAATAATCCCAATGGGCGTTGACCTTGCGGAATTCACGCCAAAAAAAAGAAGCAACGAACTAAGGAAAAGAACAGGCGGAAAAATAATACTTGCAGCAGGCAGAATGGCAGAGAAAAAAGGATTCACACACTTAATAGAGGCAATGCCAGCCGTGATTAAGAAAATACCTGATGCAAAGCTGGTGCTGATTGGAGAGGGGCCTGAAAAGGAGCTGCTGGAAGAAAAGGCAAAGGAACTAAAACTTGAAGGAAAAACATTTTTTGAAGGAAAGGCAACAAAAGAAGGACTTGCAAAGTGGTATGCAAGCTCAGACGTGTTTGTGCTGCCATCAATAATAACAAAAGAAGGCGACACAGAAGGGCTGGGGCTGGTGCTTCTGGAGGCAATAGCATCAGGGCTGCCTGTGATTGGCAGCAACGTAGGAGGAATACCTGACATAATAAAGCATGAAGAAACAGGGCTGCTCGTAAGGGAAAAACAAAGCGATGAAATCGCACAGGCAATAATAAAAATCCTCACAGACAGAAAGCTGAGAAGCAGGCTAACCAAAAATGCAACAAGGCATGTCAGGGAAAATTACTCGTGGGAAACGGTTACAGAAAGGTTTGCAAAGCTTCTCAGAGAAACTCACGCCTCAGGCGGGAAGGGACAAGGCTGAAAAGATGCCTGAAATCGTCCTGCCTGAACTCACGCATGAGGAAAAGCAGCAGGAAATAAAGCAAAACCAACGCAAGATAAACAAGCGGAAGAAGAAACTTGTCCCCAAAATCAATTCTCACAGCTATAAAAAAAACGATTAAAGAGGCAAAAAGCACCTTAACAGACGAGAAACCAAACGGATTCCCAACCCTCCTGAACGCAAAAACAAAAATCACAGCAAGAAAAACAAAAGAAACCACAGCTGTTGCAAAAGAAGCTCCAAGAAGAAAATACCTCGGAACCAGAAAAAGGTTAAGGACAGCGCTCAAAACAACCATAACAGAGGCAACTGCTGCAGAAACAAAAGGAGCGCCTGAAGCGCTGACAACAACAGCAAAAAGGTAAGCAAGGGTGAGAGCAATGGTTGACAGGGAAAGAACAGAGAGCGGCAGGGAAGCAGCAGCATACTCAGAACGGTAAAGAAGCATAACCAATGGCTTTGAGGTTGCGGCAATCAAAAAAGAAGAAGGAAGCAGAAGAATAACAACATAACGAAAAGCACTCCTGACAAACACTGAAGCATCCTCGCGGGAGGCAAGCTTGCCAGCCACAACAGGAAGCAAAACAATGCCAAGCGCAGTAAGAATGAAATAAGGAATCCTTGCAACAGCAGAGGCAGCAGTATAATAGCCGGCAAGAGAGCTGTCATTCAGCAAAGCCTTGACAGAAAACAGGTCAACACTCATAAGCAAGGTAACCATCCCTGCAAACAAAGCCATAGGAAAAGCAAACCTGTAAACAGGCAACACCTTAAAAGAAGAAAACTTCAAACGGGAAGCGAAAGCAAAATAAGACAAGGCAGCAAACGCTGAGAGCGGAAGAGCGACCACTGCCCCGGCAACTGAAAAGAAATAGGCAAGCACGAAAGTCAAAAAAAGCCTGCTACAGGAGTAAATTAAAAGCTGAACAGCCTGCGCCCCAAACCTGCCAACACCGGCAAGATAGCCCCCATAAACGGCAGCCAATGAATAAGTAACGAAAAGCGGGGCAATAATGCGCAACAGCAAGGAAAGCGAGGCGCCATTAAGCAGCACTGAAATAAAAGAAACAAGAATAAAATACACAACACCAAGAGCCAAACCAACCAAAAGCTGGCTCCTCAGAAGACTGCCGGCAATTGAAGAAGAACTACCCCTGTCAGAAGCAACAAAACGCGAAACAGCCTGCGCCATACCCGGAGTAAGAAGAACATTGACAATAGTAGCAACAGCATAAACAACACCGAACTGCCCGTAAAGCGAGGGGCCAAGAAGCCTCCCAATGCCAAAGTTCACCACGGCACCTGAAAAAAGAAGCGAAAGCTGCGCAGCAACAATATAAGCAGAGTTCCTCGCATGAGACATGAACAAAAAGGCTGGCAACTGCTATTTAAAAATTCTCCCCAGCCTAATCCTGAAAATGTGCCAATTAAGGAAAAAGTTGTAAAGGGCAAGCTGAACAGCCATACGGAAGCCAATATAGCCGTTAAGGAAAAGCCTTGTCAAAAAAAAGGTGTAAAAAAAGTAAAGAACAAACCACAACGGAGCCTTAAACAAATACCACAATACAAAACGCCCTGCAAACCCCTTCTCAACCCTGTAACGCGCATCAACAACAGTGCGAGGCACGTTCTTCCTGAAAAAACTCCTGAAGGTCCAGTTATCAGCAGGCTGCCTGTGATCAAGCTCCAAATCAAGCTGCCTTACCCTGCCGGCAACATGATACCAGTCATGAATAACACCGGTGCATACAGTGGCAGACTTCCTGAAGAGAACGAGCTTATAGCCCCTTGAAAGAGGGCCTTTTGTGATTCTAACGCCTTTGTCATAAAACGGCCAGTAAAACGCATAGCCATTAATACTTTCCTTGTCTGCATCATCAACAAGACGCCTGAGCCGCCTCCTTAACGGAGGGGTAAGAATCTCATCAGCATCAACAGTCAGAATCCAATCACCTGAAGCAACCTCAAGGGTAAAAGGCTTGTGGGGTGAGGCTTCCCCCCAATGAGGACGGACAAAAATCTTTTTTGTATACCTCCCGGCAATTTCAAGCGTCCTGTCCGAGCAGGGGCCATCATGAACAACAATAATCTCATCAACAACACCCCTAACGGCGTCAAGACACGCCTTAATACGGGACTCCTCATTATAAACAACTACAGTAGCTGAAATCACATGCTTACCTGGCATTTTGCCTCCTGAAAAGAAACTTAAACATTGACAGGTAACGGGGGCCCATTTTAACAATCTTAAAAGTAGTCCTGCCCTCCTTCCGGTCAGTATAACCAGTAGGAACCTCACCAAGCCTGAAACCAGCCTTATGCGCCTTAATCGCAAACTCAGGAGAAATAGCAAAATCACCAGACTCAAGCCGAACAGAATCAAAAACACGCCTGCTGAAGCAACGAAACGCATTAGTGATATCAGAAACAGCCAAACCAAAAAGCAGCCCTGCAACAAGAGAATAACCACGGCTCAAAAGAGCCTTATGAAGAGACAAATCGCCACGGGAACCGCCCTTAACATAACGGGAGCCGAAAACCATATCATAACCCTCGCCAATCTTTGCAACCATCTTTGGAAAAGTCTCAGGATTATCAGACTTATCACCCATAGTCCAGATTACAATATCACCGGATGACGCAGATGTTCCCTCTTTCAGGGCATTACCCATGCCGGCATCTGAAACCCTCGTAATAATTTTCACACCACCAAGCTTAGAGGCAAGCCCTGAAGCAACACTGCCCGTATCATCACTGCTGTTATCATTAACAACAACAATCTCACAATCCCAATGTTCCCTCTGCCTCAGGCTGTCAAGAGACTCAAGAAGGGAAGGAATGTTAAGCGCCTCATTATGCGCAGGAATAACAATTGAAACCTTAGGCATCAGAATATGCCCCTGTTCTGCTCAACAAAACGAACAAGCCTGCCAACACCCTCCCTCGGACTAATTTCAGGCTTCCAACCAAGCTGCTCCCCAGCCTTTCTTATATCAGAAATAAACACCTTCTGGTCAGAAGGACGCCAGCCACCAAAAGACAATTTGCTTGACTTGCCGGTCAACTCCTTAAGCAGGTCAAGAAGCTCAAGAAGGGACAGAGTGTTATCCCTGCCGCCGCCAGTGTTATAAACACCATGCTTAACACCGCTGCTGACGAACTTGTCATAAAGCTTCACAAGGTCAGTAACGTAAAGCGCATCCCTCACCTGCTTGCCATCACCATAAATGCTGATAGGCCTGCCAAGAACAGTGGCAATGGCAAACCACGCAACCCAACCCTGATCCTCAACCCCAAACTGCCTCGTCCCATAAATGCAAGACATCCTGAAAACACCAGTCTTAATCCCATAAATATGAGCATAATCCTGAACATACATGTCAGCAGCAAGCTTGGAACAGCCATAAGGCGTATGCTCACACAAGTCAAGAGAAAA
>JACPBT010000013.1 GCA_016180145.1 Candidatus Woesearchaeota archaeon
TTATGGAAACAATAGCGTCCATGATAGCAACATGGAAACAACAACAACTGCCATTGTTCACTACGTTAAAATCCCACTTATAAACCGTTAGCAGATACCTTTTTTATTTTAAGGTAATATTGGGTTATGACAATTGAATTTGTCGTTTTGATTGCTCAAATTGAGTCCATACTCCGCAGCTTGCTGTGATTGGGATTTTTAATTTGTAATATGAGCGAAAGGCTTATAAAAGCGGGCATTATTCATAATAATAGCAGGTAATGTAGAAAATGGAAACCGTGGTTATTTCAAAAAGGGAGTATGAACGCTTAAAAAGGCTGGAAGAGATAGACATGGAACTGTTATCGGAGCTTATAGAAGGTTTTAAGGATATTCGGGAGGGGAGGTTAAAACAGTGGGATTAATTCCTGTTCTGTGTTGCCCACTCTTCAACTTCTTTTCTGTAAACTTGTAAAAATGTCATTACCGTATTTATTGCAACTTGCTGATCTTTTTTCTCGCTTATCGTAATAAGATAAAGTATAAGATAATCTTCGTATATGAGATAATAAATGCGATGCTGCTCATATTTCTTTTCACTGAAGAAATTGTAATGAAGTGGTTTGCCTGTGAAAGGGTTTTCTTTTAATTTGTTCTTGATTTTCTATATAACTTTTTGTATTTCTGGCGGTAGTTTTGCAAACTTTCTTTCAAATACGCCTGTCTTTAATATGGTGTATGTCATGCAGCCGCTTGCGTATTAGCTCGTATTTAAATCTGCGCAATAAAAGCGTAATTCTTTCAATGCAGGTAAGGTAATGTCAAGTTATGCGTGCCGTGATAACATGCAATACGCTAAACCATTACAACCACTGCCGCCTCAAATAATTTGCCTGACGCGCCTTTGCGTTGTTTAAATAAATATATAAACAGTCTGCTGATGCCTTCTTCTCATGGAGAATGATGTTGCTAAGCGTTATGCTGAGCTGGGCAGGAAGTTTAAGCTTCCTGATTTTGGCTCCTTGGCCGAGTTTGAAGTCTCATGCATAGAGGAGTGTGATTTTCTTCTTGCAAGGCTCAGGGAGCAGATGGTTGACAGGCTGCAGAGCGCTATTGATTTTCTTTCTGAGATTCTTCAGCCGGACACCACTCTGGCTAATATGTATGAAAGCAGGGTTTTTAGTGAGTCTGATAAGCGCGATGTTTTTGAGGTTTTCAGGCGTTTGATGTTCTGGAGGCGTGAGGCGCTTCGTGTTTATCTGAAGAATGATGATTCTTCCAATGCAGTTTTTGTGTCTGCTTTCGTTCAGGAGTGGAAGGGTTTGAAGCTTAAGCTTCTTGAGATTGCTGGCAAGGCGAAGGATTCCTGGGAGTCTGATTCAGAGCAGTCTGAGAAGCTTGGCTATTTTGGCTGACCTTGGCATGCAAGCATCTTCACCGCTATGGTTGCGTAGCTGCCTTTTGGGAGTGTGAAGCTGATTTTTGATTTTTTTGCTCCTTCGTTAAGCTCATCCTGCTCAACGCAGCCGATTTCAAGATTTTTTATGCTGACAAATGCAGCTCTCAGGCTGCCTTCGCTGGTTGCTTCGGGCAGTTGCCTTATTATGAAGTTTCTTGGCGTTATTCCTTCTGCTTTCATTTCTTCAAGCATTAATTCGCTTATTTCGCCTTTTGTTGTTTCTGTTCCGAATCCTATGATTGGTATTTTGCAGTTTGGCATTTTTTGTGCGGGGAACAGCATTTCTCCCCTGCTGTATTTTACGGCAGAGTGGTTGCGTGAGTGCTTTTTGATGTGGCTGGCAAGCATCCTGTTGAATAGCAGCGACTGGTAGGCATGAACATAGAGCAGCAACTGGCTTTTGTGCATTCTTCTTAGGTTTTCTTCAGGGAATTTTTTTATTGCCTCGTTGATTTTTCCCTGCACAATCATTCTTCCGAGTTCTGGGTTTTTTGCGCTGAATCTCTGCTCGTCAAAGTAGTTTGGCATGGAGTAACTGTTTTTCTTCAGCCGGGCTGCGTTTTTTAGTATTTGGGCGCAGTCGCTTTCCGCAAGGTTTCTGAGAGTTATTGTAAATTTGTTGGCTTTCAGCTTTCCAACTGCTACCGCCTCTGTTCCCCTTCCTGCGTAGCTTAGTTTTATGCCGGAAATGTTAAGATTTTGCGCTTTTTCAGGTTGCGCCTTATTTAAGGATATGAGCTGTGTTGTTATTGCATGCTTGTCTTTGTTTCCTGCCCAGCCTATTTGCTTTATGCTTATGCCCAGCTTTGCTGCTATCAGTTCTGCGGCTTGCAGTGTGTTCAGTCCTGTCTTTTCAAGGGTGAAATAGGTGTAATCTCCTTTGCCTTCGTCTTTTAGTAAAGGTATTTCTTCAACTATGAAGTCTTCAGGCTTTTGTTTTATCTTGTAACTCATTTTTTCAGAGTATGTTTGCAATGAATGGCGCTATTCTTGTGAAAAGTATAAGGTTTATAATAAAGTTTGTGCCTTCGTATGGCAGGTTCCATGAGAGCTGCCCTCCTGTTGCAAGGCTCAGTGCGAGAAGTGATATGTTGTAGATTGCTGTGAGCGTTATGCCGAGTGTTGCTATGTCTGCTGTTGGGAAGAGGGCTGCGAGGGCTGCTATGGCTGATATTGCAATTGCGCTTATCGGCAGCTTTTCGTCTATTCTTCCTATGAGTATTTTGCCGAGCAGTGTGGATGTTATCCCGACTGCGAGTCCTGCTGCCATGCCGTGTGTGTATGCCATGAGGATTGTTGAGAGTTTTACCAGTTCAAAGTTTATTGGCACGCTGACGTAGTTGAAGTAAAAGGTTGAGAAGGATGCTGCTGCAATTAGTGCGGCTGCAAGGATGATTGTTTTTATTGGCGCGCCGGATATCAGGGATGCTATTATGACTATTGCTGCCGCCAGGGCTATTTTTGCAATGTGCTTCCTTAGGAATCCGTATGCCTTTTGCCTGCCTGTTTCCATGCTTTTCGCATGTTTTGGTTTGCTTAAATAGTTTGTTGATTGCCAATAAAGACCGGTAATGGCAAATCACAGCTAAATTTAAAAACTCCTGCATGGCTGTTGTATGCATGATAATAACTGTCTCAGGGGATGCCGGGGCTGGAAAAAGCACTGCGGCGGGGCTTGTCGCAGTGAAACTCGGCTACAGGCACTACTCAGTTGGTGATTTGATGAGGGAAATCGCAGGGAAGCGAAGGCTCACCCTTCTTGAGGTAAGCAGGCTTGCGGAGAGGGACAGAAGCATAGATACCGAGCTTGATAACATGCAGGTAAAGCTTGGAAAGGATGAGGACAGCTTTGTGCTTGACAGCAGGCTCGGCTACCATTTTATACCAAACTCTTTTAAGGTATTTCTTAAAGTTGGTACAAGCGAGGCGGCACGGCGCATATTCGGCGACAAAAGAAAGCTGGAGAGGGAGAACAAGACTCTCATGGACACAGTGAAAAATATCAGGCAGAGGAAGAAATCTGAAATACAGAGATACAGAAAATACTATTCTCTTAACCCTTATGATGCAGGGAACTACGACCTTGTGCTTGACACCACAAAACTGACTCCGGAAGAGACTGCGATGAAAATAATAGCGGCACTGCCAAAATAAGAAGCTTTTTAAAAAAGCCGTGTTTCTTCAAAAGCTATGGCTGATGTTCTGAAAAAAGGCGATTTTGTTGAACTTGACTACACAGGCAGGCTGGCTGAAGATGGCGTTGTGTTTGACACCACCTTTGAGGACGTGGCGAAGAAAAACGGCCTTTTTCAGGAGGGCACAAAATACGGGCCTGTGAAGATATGCCTCGGCCAGAGACAGGTAATAGAAGGGCTGGACGAGGGGCTTATAGGACGGGATATAGGGAAGACATACAAATTCCGGATACCGCCTGAAGGCGCTTTCGGGCAGAAAGATGCGCGCCTGATACAGCTCATAGCCACAAGCAAATTCACAAAGCAGGAAATAGCCCCGATGCCCGGATTGCAGGTGAACATAGACGGGATGCTTGGGACAATAAGAACAGTAAGCGGCGGAAGGACGCTGGTTGACTTCAACCACCCGCTTTCGGGGAAGGAGATAGAATACGAGGCAACGCCAAAACGGGTAATCACTGAAACTGCAGAAAAGTTAAATGCGATTATGAATATTCTCGGCATAAAAATGGAATACACGCTTGAGGGGGAGAAGCTGACTTTCAAATCTGACTCGCAGGTTCTCAGGCAAAATGAGGAGGCAATAACAAAAGCAGTTAAGGAAGCAATACCTGAAATAAAGGATGTTTCATTTGAGACAAAAGCCGTTGAAGGCAGCCAACTTCAATAGGCGGAACTCACGTTGTTCTGGTTTTCATTTTTGCTGCCTTGTTTTCAGTGTTTGTGCCGCGTTTGTTCAGTGAAAAAGTCACACTTTCTTCTGTAATTCGGAAGGCGTTCAGCATTGCTTTGGTTATGGCTGGCGTTTATCTTATCAGTAGATGATTTGTTTTAAATAGTGACGACAAAAATTGAAAGCAGGAATAAAGGTGATAATAAAATATAAATAGTAGTGCAGCCACTGGAAGACTTGGATTTTTTTTAGGGGTCAAAAGGTAAATACATGGGAACAGTAATCTTAAGCATGACAGGCGAAACAAAGGCTGCGCCGAGAACTTCTGCAGTGGACGCAGAGCTTGAGGAAATGCTCTCAAAGCAAAGGGCAACCATTAAGGTAATAGGGACAGGCGGGGCAGGAAACAACACAGTCACAAGAATAGCGGAAGTTGGAGTGGTGGGGGCAGAAGTTCTTGCTATCAATACTGATGCGCAGGATTTGCTTTACACTACTGCTGACAAGAAAATACTCATAGGAAAAGAGCTTACTCACGGACTTGGGGCAGGTTCAGACCCGAAAGTGGGTGAAGAGGCTGCCAAAGAGTCAGAGCATGACATAAAAGCTGCTCTTGAAGGCGCAGACATGGTATTCATAACCTGCGGTCTTGGAGGGGGAACAGGCACAGGCTCAGCGCCTGTAGTGGCGAGCATAGCAAAAAAGCTCGGCGCACTCACAGTAGGGGTAGTGACAATGCCATTCGCAATGGAAGGCAACAGGAGATATGATAACGCGCTCATAGGGCTTGAAAAGATGGAAAACATAGTGGATACACTCATAGTCATACCAAACGACAAGCTTCTTGAACTGGCACCTGACCTGCCGCTTCTCACAGCATTCAAGGTGGCAGATGAGATACTCACAAACGCAGTCAAGGGAATAGCAGAAATGGTAACAAAAGCAGGGCTGATAAACCTTGACTTTGCTGACATAAAAGCGGTAATGAGCGGCGCAGGAGTGGCGCTTATAGGCGTAGGGGAGTCTGACTCGGAAAACAGGGCGGTGGAGGCTGTGGAGAAGGCAATAAACAACCCGCTGCTTAATGTGGATGTTGCAGGAGCAAACGGCGCGCTCATAAATGTTTCAGGCGGGCCTGACATGACTCTTGAAGAGGCGAGAAAGGTTGTTGAAACTGTAAGCCAGAAGCTGGATGTAAATGCCAAGATAATATGGGGCGCACAGATATATGAAGACCTTCCTAAAGTGATAAGGACTATGCTTATAGTCACAGGCGTGAAGTCAGAACAGATATTCGGCAAGGAAAGGCTGCACTCGCTGGAGAAAAAGCGTGAGATAGAGACTGAGCTTGGAATAGAGTTTGTTGACTGAGAACAGGTTCTTCTGTCATTAAGTCTGCCTGGCAAAATCGTAAGCTTTAAAAAAGGCTTGCTGTTACGCAATTAAGAATGGGAATGCATGCAGCAGAACGGCTAAAGACGTTTATGATTGAAAGCAGAAGAGTGCTTTCAATCACCAGAAAGCCAAGCAAAGAGGAATTCACGACAATAGTCAAGGTGACAGGGATAGGAATAGTCCTTATAGGGTTGGTGGGATTTTTGCTGCAGCTCGGCAAAAACCTGATTTAGCAGGGAGCTTATACAAATGGAACAGGAAACACCGCAGGCAGGCGAGCCAAGCATATTCGCATTGAGAACGACTGCAAACAGGGAAGAGCAGGTAATGGATTTCATATCCTCAAATGCAAAGAAAAAGCATCTGGAAGTTTACTCGCTCATACACCCGCATGGTATGCGCGGTTACATATTCATGGAGGCAAAAACGAGGCTTGATGCAGAACAGGCTGCATTCAGGGTGCCTTATGCAAGGGGCGTGCTTCCGAACCAGATAAGCTATGAAGAAATAGAGCATATGCTTGAGCCTGCAAAGAAAGCTGAAATTAACATAAAGAAAAATGACATAGTGGAGATTATAGCGGGCCCATTCAAAAGGGAGCAGGCAAAGATAAACAGGATAGATAAAACTAAGGAAGAAGTTGTAGTGGAGTTGCTTGAGGCGGCGGTGCCGATACCAATCACGCTGAAAATGGATGCAGTCAAGGTAATAAGGAGACTTGGAGAGGAAAGCAGGGAAGAAAAGGAAGAATAAAAATGCCAACTCAGACAATAGACGCGATGGTTCCGGGAGGAAAGGCTACAGCAGCCCCGCCTCTGGGTCCTGCGCTTGGGCCTTTGGGAGTCAACATAGGCCAGGTAATTGCGGACATAAACAAAAAAACAGCAGCCTTCAACGGCATGCAGGTCCCTGTGAAAGTAAGAGTCCAGTCAGACACTAAAAAATTTGAGATAGAGGTGGGAACGCCGCCGTCAAGCGCACTGATTCTGAAGGAGGCAGCCATAGAAAAAGGCTCAGGCAACCCGCTCCTTGACAAGGTGGCAGATATCAAGATAGAGCAGGTAATCAAGATAGCAAAAATGAAGGAAGACAAGTTAATGGGCAAAAGCCTCAAGGAAAAGGTGAAGGAAATAATAGGGACATGCAACTCAATGGGAGTCCTTGTAGAAGGTAAGCAGGCATCAGCAGTGGCAAAGGAAATAAGTCAGGGTTTATACTCGCAGGAAATCGCACAGGAAAAAACAGAGCTCACCGCAGAGGAACTCAAGGAGCTTGAAGAAGAGAGAAAGAAGCTCGCAGCAGAAGTGGAAAAGAGAAGGACAGAATACACTGCAACCGCAAAGACGATAATAGACTCAATGGCAGGGAAGACAAGGGCAGAAATCAAGGCAAAGCTTGTGGAAGCAGGCGTCCCTACACTGCTCATAAACGAGCTCCTGCCTGTAACAGGGGCAGCAGCGCAGCAGCCCGGCGCAGCTCCAGCAGCAGCCGCAGCAGGGGCAGCAAAGGAAAAGGCGCCGGCAGAAAAAGGCAAGTGATTTATAGAATTCTCAGGCCAATAATAAACAATTGTGCTTCAGGCTTTACTGCAAGAGGAGAAAAGGGCATAAGAAAAAGCTACTTAACCTTAGCTGCCTTCGCAAGCTTTGTGGCATAGCCGGTGATTACATTTGCAAGCTTGCGGGAGTTAAAATTGACATACTTTGCAACAAGTTCCTTATTCTTGGTAAAATCCTCGCTGAATTCAGGGCCGTGAGCTTTCATAAGGCTTTGTGTCAAACGCTTGATGATGCGAGTCTTTATTCTTCCCATGAACAGATGAGCACAGGCGCTCATTTAAAAAGTTTTTGACCGTTTAGAAAGCGACATAAGTTTTGCATATATTCGCTTTCTAAAATGTCAGAAGACAAAACAAGAGTATTCTGTCCAAAAACCCGCAGGAGTGTTAGCGACTGCGGGTCCCGAACCACAAGTGAGGATACTTTTGTCTTCTGTTAGTTGGCAGAGATAGCATTAGCACTTGCAAAAACTTTATATAAACAGGAGCATATTCACCAAACCAATGAAAGACCCGAGGTTCTTGCCGGTAGAAAAGAGGGAACCTGTAGACGATTTTGATGACGACTTCTTGGAAGAGGATGAATTAGCCTCACCGCTGAAAACCGGTAGGGGAAAGGCGCAGATAAAAAAGATGCAGTTGTTCATTGCCAGTTGACTGCATAATGCGGCAATTCAGGGTGTGGGACATTAAAGTGCTAGCCCAGCCAAGAGAGGTTATGCCATAGGGACGTGAGCATGTTGGCAGTATCTATCCTGTCAGGTCTTTTCTGTCCCAGCTTCCAACCAGTTCTTTTCTTATCTTCAGCTATGCCACTTT
>JACPBT010000023.1 GCA_016180145.1 Candidatus Woesearchaeota archaeon
GGAACAGTCCTTTATGGCGCAGAGTTACCTTGCTTATTTGAAGCGGGTCATGGTTGATTAACAGTCCGTTTGATTCGTTCATCTGATTCGTGCCTTTAACATCTCTTTTATTTGCTTTTCAGGAATTCAAGTATATAAAATTTGTTGATTTGAAGTTTTGTTACGGGAATATTCATTAAAAAACTTTAAATATGGCGAAGGAAAATTCTTTTTTAGGGATGGAAATTATTGACGATTCCGGAGAGTGTGAGCGTGAGGTAAGAAAAGGAATTGAGAAATTCGGTTATGCTACTGAGCATAATGCCTCTTATTTTCTGACTTTCAAAGAGCCTTATGAGAAAAATGTATTCCTGAAAGACAGCTCGGGCTGCGGTGTTTTTGGGGTTTACAGTGAGAATGCAAGGCAGTTTTTTATGGTTTCTGAAGCGCTTGCGCCCCGTGAAAAACAGGTTGAAGTGCTTATGGACGCTGTTGACACGTGCTTCAGCAGGCTTGGCGCAAGGAAGTTTTACACGCAGCAGGATGAGGCTCTCAAGGCAAAAACGCTCAGCGCCTTCAGGGGCAGTGCTTACAGGGCGCTCAGGCCGATGTTTGTCTTTTACTGGCCTGTTTTTGACATGGCAGGCTGGGATGGCGACAAAATGGAGGGGGGGCAGTGGAAGAAGCTGAGAAACGTGAAAAACAGTTTTTATAAAAGCCATGTGGTAAAGGTTGTTGATAGTGTTACTGTTGATAAAAATGCGCTGCGCAGTATTGTTGAGGAGTGGATTGCTTATCAGCGGACTTTAAGGCTGACTGCAAGAAAAGACCGTTTATACGCCCAGCAGTATTTTAACATTATAGACTCCGGTTTCAGGGATGTTACAATGGCTAAGACGCTTATTGTTGATGGCGTGCCTTCAACAATAACCGCTGGTTGGGAGATTCCGAGGTCTGGCGGTGCTTATTATTCCGCTGTAGGTGTGTGTAATTACAGGTTTGATGACCTTGGAGAGGCGGCAAACATTGACGACCTGTGCCGGCTGAAAAGTGTTGGTTACAGCTTTGTTGATTTTGGCGGGAGCCTGGCGAATGTTTTGAGGTTCAAGCTTAAGTTTAAGCCGAGCTTTGTTTATGTGACGCATACATATGCCTTTGTAAGAAAATAGGCGTTAATCAGATTTTATTGCTGTTAAAGTGATTATGCCGTCGTAGCCTTCATCTTCATAGTTTACTGAAACCGAGTTAAGGTTGATATTTGCAAAACCGTTTTTTTGCAGGAATTGCCTGATGTAGTTTTCATCTGCGGGAAACCCGCGGAATTTTCTGCTTGCATAGTAATGTCCGTTGCGTGCAAGGCTCATTACGAGAAGTCCTGATTTTTTAAGAAGCGAAAACATATTGCTCATTGCTTTTATGAATTCCGGCTCTGTTGCGCTTATGGCTTCAGGGCAGAAGTTTGTTGAGATAATGTCAAATTGCTCTGAGTTGTTCTCTCCGAGTGGTTTTTTGCTGAAAAGGTCAATCCTTATCAGCTTTGTTAGTTTGTCTTTCAGGCGTTTCTTTATGGTAGCCAGATTTTCAGGTGTTGTTTCTTTTCCTTCCAGCTTCAGGGCTATTTTAAAATATTCGTCCCAGTTGAATGCATCTTTATCGCTGTTAAGCCAGTTTCTTACTTCGTTGAGGTATTCTTCAGAGTATTCCGAGAATGTTATGCTTTTTACTGCTGCGCTTGCGCTTATCAGCTGATAGATTGTAGGTCCTCCTCCGACTTCAAGCATATTTCCGTGAGGGGCGTTAGCATACGCCTTGTGAAAAAAGTTCATTAGAAAGCCTCCTTCTCCGTCTTTGTCTGTATCTGAATAAAGGTCCTCAAGGTAATCGCGGGGGGCTATGTTGTGCCAGTTGTTGCTGTTTTCAACCTGCATAAAGCACCATTGTTATTTGGAAAAGTAAACTTCCACCTTTTTTCCTTTTATCGTGTGGACTGCAACTTGCTTGTAGTCCGTGTTTGCAGGGATTGTATCTGTTATTTCCAGCTCTTTTGCGCCTGTTTTTTCCCTTATTTGGTTTCCAAGCGTTGATAGCATTCCTGCTGTGTCTTTGTCTGTCTTTATTGCCATTCCTATCATCTGCGATTTTATCAGTCCTGCCTCTTTTCTTGACTGCTGTATGAGCCTTGCTGTTTCCCTTGCGAATCCTTCTGCCTCCATCTCTGGTGTCATTTCCTTGTCTATGTATACTGCGCCGAGTGAGAAGCTTCCTGCGTCGTAGTTTTGCGGCAGCTCAGTGCTTGTTATGAAGTGCTGTTTTTCAAGTGTGTATTTTTCGCCGTTCACTTCTATTTCTACAGCATTGTTTTCATTGAGCTTTTTGGTGATTGCCTGCTGGCTTTGCATTGCAATGTGTGCAATGATGGCTGGCGTCGCTTCTCCGTAGAGCGGCCCCAGTTTTGAGTAGTCCGGCTTCAGGCGCTCTTTTGCCTCTTTGAATTCTGTTTCAAATGTAAGTTTTTTTACGTTTGCCTGCGCTTTGATTATGTAGCCAAGCTCGTTTATTGCCTCCTGCGCTTTTGCGTTCCTGCTTACTATGACTGCTTCCTTTACAGGCCATCTCAGGCTGCGCTGGATTTTTTCCCTTACTGATAGTATTGCCTGTGTTATTTCCCTGGCAAGGCTCATCTGCTCTTCAAGTTTTGTGTCGCTTTTTTCAGCAGCAGGCCAGCTTGTGAGGTGGATGCTTCTTTCCTTCTCCATAGTCAGGTTGAGGTAAATGTATTCGCTGATGTATGGCGCGAATGGTGCGAGCAGCTTTGCAGTTGTGCTTATCACCTGCCTCAGCGTGTCTGCCACTGCATCGTCATTTCTTTCCCTTGCGAGCCTTATATACCATCTGGACAGGTCTTCTATTGCGAATTTCTTAAGCTCTTCAAAGCACCTGTGGTAGTTGTTTGCATTGAATTCGTGTGTTACATCTTTTATGAGCGAGTTTGCTCTTGATATTATCCATTTGTCTTCTTTTTTAAGTTCAGAGATGTCCTTTGCTTCTGATTTCAGCATTTCAGCTGCGAAGTAGCACGCATTCCATAGTGTTGTAATGAATGGCGTCACGTTTTCCCTTACAAGCTCGTATCCGAAGCGCTTTTCGCTGTCAGGGGCTGAGCTTGAGAATTGCAGCCTCACCGAATCCACGCCCACTTTGTCAAACACCTCAAATGGGTTGAATATGTTGCCTTTGCTTTTGCTCATCTTCTCCCCTTTTTCGTCCACCACAAGCCCGCTTACCACTACTGACTTGTATGCCTGCGTTCCGAACAGCAGCGTTCCAAGGACGTGGAGCGTGTAGAACCATCCCCTTGTCTGGTCTATGCCTTCTGTGATGAATGAGTATGGGAACAGCCTGCTGAACAGCTCTTTGTTTTCAAATGGGTAGTGCAGCTGGGCGAAGGTTGCGGCTCCTGAATCATACCATGTGTCTATCACATAGGGTAGCCTGCTCATTGTTCCTCCGCAGTCGCATTCCAGTTTTATTTCATCCACCGCCGGCTTGTGCAAATCAATGCTTTTCACGTTCACTCCTTCCATTTCAAGCTCTTTGATGCTGCCTATTGCTGTCTGCTGGCTGCATTTTTCGCATCTCCATATCGGGAGCGGTGTTCCCCAGAATTTGTTTCTGCTTAGCGCCCAGTCTTTTACGTTGTTGAGCCAGTCCCCGAATCTTCCGTGCTTTATGTGCTCAGGATACCATTCTATTTTTTCGTTGTTTTCAAGGAGCTGCTGCTTGAATGCTGTTACTTTTACAAACCATGACTTTAAGGCGTAGTATAGGAGTGGCGTGGCGCATCTCCAGCAGAACGGGTAGCTGTGCGTGTATTTTTCCTTCCTGAACAGGAGGTTGTCTTTCTCAAGCCGCCCTATTATGGCAGAATCCGCGTCCTTGACAAACATTCCTTCAAAGTCTTCCGCTTCCTTTGTGAACTTCCCGCTTTCGTCAACCGGCTGGACAAATGCCATGCCTTCTTTTTTTATTGCCTCGTAATCCTCTTCCCCGAATGCCGGCGCCTGGTGGACTATCCCTGTTCCTTCATCAGCGCTGACAAAGTCTGTTGCTATTATTTTCCATGCCGGCTTGTCCAGCTTTCCGACAAAGTAGTCAAACAGCGGCACGTATTCCTTTCCTACAAGCTCTTCGCCTGTCATTTCCTGTATTATCACAGGCTCGCTGAAGTATCTTGGCACTGCCTCTTTTGCAAGTATGTATTGTGTTCCTTTTTCCTCAACAACTGCGTATGTTATGTCTTTTCCTACCGCCAGTGCTATGTTGCTTGGCGTTGTCCATGGCGTTGTTGTCCATCCGAGCAGGTATTGCTCTTTTTCCCTAAGCCTGAATTTTGTTGTTACAGTTTCTTCTGTCACGTCAGCATACCCGAGTGCAACCTCGTGGCTGCTCAGGGGGGTTTCGCATCTTGGGCAGTATGGCACTACCTTATGCTCTTCGTATAGCAGCCCTTTCTGGTATAGCTCCTTCAGGCTCCACCATACGCTTTCTATGTATCCGTTTGTCAGTGTTACGTATGGATTTTCTATGTCTATCCAGAACGCCATTCTTTTCGTAAGGCTGTTCCAGTCGTTTATGAACGTGAATATGTCTTTCCTGCACAGCTCGTTGAACTTTCCTATGCCATAGCTTATGACTTCCTTCTTTGTTTTCAGCCCGAGTTTTTTCTCAACCTGCACCTCTACCGGCAGTCCATGGCAGTCCCATCCCCCTTTTCTTGGCACTGAGTATCCTTTCATGTAGTGGAATCTGCATACAATGTCCTTGAAGAACCTGCTCTGGACGTGGTGCAGTCCCGGCGGCGCGTTTGCTGTCGGCGGACCTTCAAGGAAGGAGAACAAAGGCCTTTTTTCATCAATGCTGATGGTCTTTTCCGCTATTTTTTCCTTTTCCCAGAAGCGCGATATTTCATCCTCAATGCGCTTGAAGTCGTATTCCTTTGGAAAAACAGGCATGTCTGCTGGCATTTGTAGGCGATTTATATAGTTTGCGCAATAGAAACAATTAAGGTATATGTCTTGCAATAATTGCAGCAGTAGCAGCTACTACGGCTGCTACACCACTGCGACTGTTGCTGCTCGTTGCAGACTATTTCAGCGGGCATAGCTTAATATTAGTTCCTGCTGCCGGAGTTACATACATTCCAGAAACTCTTCTCGACTAATCTGTAAATCGTGTTTTATTATCTTTGTAAGAAGCCCCCTATCAATTTCTTCGCCAGGATGATTCGGGACAACTGTAGTCCTGCCATCAGCGTGCTGAAAAAACATATGGCTTCCTTCCTGCCTTTTAAATTCAAAGCCCAGCTTCTTTAGGACTTTAGCCAACTCGCTTGCTTTCATGAGAGGCAGCTTTGCCATTGCTAAACCTCTATTTGCTGCAGGCTTAAGAACTTCGGTTTAACTTCTTCAGGCATTTTTACTTTCAGATAAACTGATATAGCTTCTTTTGTTCTTTTTATTAATTCGTCATAAGTCCTTGCTTGGGTATGGCAGCCCGGAAGTTCAACTACGTCTGAGATTAAATAGCCGTCTTCCCCCTCCTCAACAACGACATTAAAACGCTCGCTCATATCGTATTAACTTCATACTCAGGTTTATATATTTTGTGGCAGTGTTGTTCCGTTCCAAAGAAGGCTATTTCTTTCAGTTGTTACAGCAAAGGAGATGCTTACATTTTGTTAATTAATCGCATGCCAAGTGCTATGAGGACTGCCGCACCTAAACCAGCAAAAACCATAGTAATACCAACCGATCGTAAATCTGGTTGATTATATTGGAGCGACAACCATATAACAAAAGCACCTATAACTGTCACTATTCCACTGACCGAATTGGCTAATACTTTAAAATTAAACTGTCCTTTTTTCCCTTTCACATATCTCATTGTAATTCCTTTTTTATCTGAGAACATTCCCGCATGTAATGCATATGTGGACAAGCATCTGCTTGTCAAACTTCGTATTCTCATCATAGTCTAGCACAGTGTTACAAGTGCCGCACCTTTGCATGTAGGTTTCAAGTCCGAGGCTTAAACTACTTAGAACCATAAACAGACTATTTGCAATGCAATATATAAGGCTTTTTATATAGATTTTAAAGGTGGTTTTATGGCATATAATGTATATACTTATGTCTGCGGAGAATTGGAGTTAATTCTGCGTTTTATTAGGTGATTTTCCGCAAACCTTGATGCCCCTCACCGCATCTCATAGAAACCACCATCCAGCGGCTTATTTAAAGTTGACCCGCTTGATTATTGTTGAGATTCCCCACCAGAAAAGTGGTATTGCGATAAGAATTGCTATCCAGTTTGATATGTCTTTTACATCCACTATTAAGAAGGACTTTAGGTTCATTGGTTGCCTAGAAGTGCGGCAACGTATAAAAAACTGTGTAACTATCAATCAGTGGGAAAGAAAGATATATATATTGAGAGGGGTTATCTGCCTAAAAAGAGTTGCACCAGTGTGAATATGAAACGGCCTGTATTAGCCAGAGAGGCTAGGCGGATTTTAAGCAGTGTACAGAAAACACAGAGTTTCTGGCTTTGCACGAATGAAAACCTGCGGAGCCTTTCTTCTCTTATTTCTTCTCTCCAGAAAGTCAACGATGATGTCTTCCGCTATCATGTTAACAGGGAGAAGAATGACTTTGAGAGGTGGATTCGCGAGATTGTGAAGGATAAGGAGCTGGCAAGGGAGATTGCCCGTGTAAAGACCAAGGAGACTCTCATAAGGAAGATTTCTGAGCGTGTGAGCGAGCTGAAGGCTGTTCTTAAGCGCCACATTGCAGTTGTGAGGGCTGCTGCGCGCAGGAGAATTGCTAAGGGCAGGAGAGGAAAGCGTGTTTCCGGGAGAAAGGCTCCTGCGAAAAGAAAACAAAAGCGTAGTGGGAGAAGGCGATAGATTTTTATAATACCGCCAGATATCTTTTTGTTATGGTTCAGAGGATAGGCGGCAGCAGGAGAAAAACCCGCAACATTATGTCTGTGCCGGGCAATCTTAAGGGCAAGTTGAGCATCAGCCGGCTTATGGCTGAGTTCTCCGTTGGTGACAGTGTTGCGCTGAGGGCTGCTCCTGCAGTGCATAAGGGTGTTTACAACAGGCGCTTTCACGGAAGGACTGGAACTGTTGTCAGTGTTTCCGGTAATGCCTGTGGCGTGAACCTGAATGACAAGGGCGTTGTCAAGCGCCTCATAGTGAATCGTGTTCATTTGGTAAAGGTGGATAATGGAGCCAAAAATAATTAGCCAGTCGCCGATTTCAATGGCTGAGGCGAAGCTTGAGATTGAGCGCATAAGGAAGCGCGGCGAGGAGCCGACTATCCGCATCTCAAAGATGGAGGACTATCTTAATTCCTTTTCTGTCCTTGCTGAAAGCATGGTTAAGGCTGTTATTGATGCCATCCGCAAGCTTGATGTCCCCAGGCTGAGGGATGAGCATATTATTAAGATTGTTGACCTTATGCCCCGCTCTGTTGATGAGCTTAATCCGCAAGCTTGATGTCCCCAGGCTGAGGGATGAGCATATTATTAAGATTGTTGACCTTATGCCCCGCTCTGTTGATGAGCTTAAAATAATAATGCAGGGTTCTGTTGTCACCATCTCCGCAGAGAATATGAAGAAGATTGTTGATGCGGTCAATTCTGCTTCTGAGAAGAAGTAAGCTGGGTTAAGGGACTTCAAAGGAGTAAACCGGGTTAAGGGAATTCGTTTTTATTGACGAAAGTTGGGTAATTACCGTCTGCCTTAATTGTTGAAATCGTTCTCTGACCATGTCCGTAAGTTTTGGATGCCTTCTGTAGTGGCGTGCAAGTGCGTAGTTATCGCCGTTATGCTCCATCAGCTGGCTTGGGTCAAAACTTCCGCTGATGTAGTAGCTGGGGTTTAAGCAGTTTTTATCTGCAATTTTTGATGAGATATCATCACATAACCCCCTGAGGTCCAACTTCAAGAGATGGGAAAGCCATTCTTACGAGTGTGCTGTCATCCAGAACAAGGACATGAGCAAATGTGTAGCCAATAGAGCCAGAAGTTACACCTCCCCGTGCAGACTGGGTGATACCGTAATTCTGTGGAAAATATTCAGACGTCAATACTACTCCTTTAAATTGGTGTAAATCAGGAATTAGGTATTTGCTGACTCTGGTTTCCAGAGTGCGTTGCGCCATGAAACATGGTAGATATCATTTGTTTAAAAATTTTATTATGCGTTTGTTGGTAAACTAATAGTAAAACGCAGTAGTTACAGCAAAGAGTTTCAACTTAACCTGCCATTGCCTTATCCCACCACTCCTCCTGCGATTCTTTGGGCGAGTGTTGTCAGTATGAATCCGAGTGTCATCATTATGAGCGAGTGTTTCAGCCCTGACGTCAAGTCACGGTGCGCTTCAAGGTTTATGCCTCCTGATGCCTGGTTTGAGAGTGTCAGCCCTGTTTCCCCCCCTCCTATGTTTGACATGTAGGGTATGAGCAGGTTTTGTATAAGCACCATTATGCCAAGGAATACGAAGAAGATGATGTAGCTTTGCATGACCTGTGCGTGTATGTTTGCCTTTCTTTCTTCTTTTATTTTCTTTATCTGTATCAGTGAGTCTGTTATTGATATTAAGACATCCTCTATGTTGCCTCCTGCCTGCTCTGACTGTATCATTGTTGCTATTGCCCTTCTTATGACCGGGTTTTCGGTTTCTTTGCCGAAGTTGTAGAATGCCTTGTGGAATGGTATTGACCATTCAAGCTGGTTTGAGAGCTTTTTGACGTGTGGTGTCAGTGCCCCGTAGTCTGTGTCTGCTACCTGAATTACCGCCTGCGCTGCGGGCATTCCTGACTTTATAGCTCCTGTGAGGTTTCTTACGAAGTCTGGGAATCTTGACTCAAGCTCCTTCTGGCGCCGGTTTTCTGCGAATACGTCAAGCCAGAAAGGGAGCCATGCTATGGTAAGCGCTATGGCAAGCACAGGCACGAATACCACGCTCTTTTTCAGCATGGTAATGTCCAGTATGATTATGGCAACGCCTGCTGCCAGAAACATTTGCGCTTTTCTGCTTAACCTGAACTTTACCATTTTGCTGTCTTTCCTGTTTATTCATTCATTTAATTAGTTTTCTATGCGGGAAGGGCATTAAGCGGTAAATTATTTATAGTCGCTGTTGGTATAGTCATGTTATGTCCCATGCGGTTTTTCTTGAGGATTGCTATGTAAAGGAGCTTGATGCTGTGGTTGTCAGCGTTGACGGGGTGAAAGTGGGGCTTGACAGGGGCATTTTCTGCTATCAGGGCGGCGGGCAGCCTTCTGACAGGGGTGTGATTCACTGCAATGGCTCTGTTTACAATGTGGTTGATGTCAGGAAAGATGGTGCAGGAATTATCAGTTTTGTTGACAGGGAAGGTTTAAAACAGGGCGACCTGGTGCATTGTGTTCTTGACTGGGAGAGGCGTTATGCGCTTATGAGGGGGCATACTGCCATGCACGTTCTTTCTGCGATTGTTCACAGGACTACAGGCGCGTTGATTACCGGCGGCCAGATTGAGATTGGCGGCTGCCGCATTGACTTCAGCCTTGAGGATTTTGACAGGGAGAAGGTTGCTGCATATGTAAAGGAAGCCAATGATGCAATCAGCAGGAATATGCCTGTGAGAATGTATTTTATGGCGCGTGAGGAGGCGCTGAAGGTTCCCGGCATGGTGAAGCTTGCCAATGCCGTTCCTCCTGATGTTTCCGAGCTGAGGATTGTTGAGATTGGGGACGTTGACAGGCAGGCTGATGGCGGCACTCATGTTGCGAACACTTCTGAAGTTGGCCGCATTGAAATCGTTAAAATAGAAAATAAGGGAAAAAGCAACAGGCGCATTTATTTCAGGCTGGTTTAGTAAACTATAATAATGTGCAATAAAGCTGTGCATTCATGGCAGAGGACTTTTATTTGGATACTTCCATATGGCTGGATTTCCATGAAAACAGGGGTAGAAACGGGGAGTTGGCTTTAAGGCTCATTTTTAAGATTTTGAAGGAGAATCTGAAAATTGCTTACTCTGATTTGCATATAAAAGAGCTGAAGGTTTTGGGCTACAGCAAAGGCGAAATTGAATCCTTTTTTGCAATAGCTAAACCGGCTAATATAATACGAGTGCATATTTATAAGGAGCAGAATTGGGAAGCCAGGAGTGTTTCTAAGCAAAGAGATGTCCCTGTAGGGGATGCTTTGCACGCTATCATATGCAGGGATAATTTTCTTCAGTTTGTCTCAAGGGACACTGATTTTGAGAAACTGAAAGATATTGTTGAGGCTAAAAAGCCTGAAGATTTTATTTGAGTTCTTTTTCAAGTTCGTTGAATGCTTTTTCTCTGGCTTTATGCAGCATTTCGTCAGTCGTTTTTCTTTTTGATGCGCCGTGCATTAGCTTCACTTTTCTAAGCAGTTCTTCATCTTCCAGTTCTTTTATTTTGTCCCTTATCGCTTCACGGATGAATTCTGTTTTAGTTGAATACCTGTGTTTTTTCATTGTCCTTTCTATATCTTCAAGAAATTCGCCATCCATCTTAAGGCTGACCGCTTCCATAGTATAACTTAGTAATACGAAGTGATATTTAAATATTTCGGCAAAGGTTTCTACACTTCCGGCTGTGTGAACTGGATGAATAGTAGGAATGCTATGTTCAGCACGGGTATTGCAACGTATGCCCCAAGCGCCATTACGACTCCAACTCCGAGCCCGCCGAGCGTGCCTCCGAGGAGGTTTACCATTGCCATTGCTGCCACGAAGAATAATGGCGCGGCTATCAGCACGCCTGTGTATATGTCTGAGTAGGTGCTTACTGTTTCGTTGTATCTTTGCCGTTCAAGCTTGTATGTGAGTGCTGCTTCGTCTGCCTGCTGCCTGAGGTAGCTTACGAGGTCTCCTCCGG
This sequence comes from Candidatus Woesearchaeota archaeon, assembly GCA_016180145.1. Taxonomy (GTDB): domain Archaea; phylum Nanobdellota; class Nanobdellia; order Woesearchaeales; family UBA10216; genus JACPBT01. The sequence goes on from JACPBT010000023.1 coordinate 10,947, forward strand.
TTTCTATAGTGCTTGTCATTCCTTCAAGGAATTTTTTGAATGGGATGCTGGGCGTTATTGCGGCTACTGCTTTTATTGCGGTGAGGAGGTCGTAGCCGAATATGTCTATGAAGTCCACTATTTTTTTTACCTCCACCCCGACTTCGTCGTATTCGCCTGAGATTGCAACAAGCTCAAACATTCTTGCCGGCGGCACTCCTGATGTTGCCACAGCGCTCATGTGGTTTATTGCAAATGGCAGGTTGGTTGTTGTGCGCCTTCTTCTGTCTCTTATTTTCATTGAGGGATAGAGGTAGAATATTGTTCCGGACATTATTCCTGCAACTCCAGAGAATATTACGCTTCTGAGGAGTATCTGGTAGAGGGGGTAGTTTAGTATAAAGAAAAGTATCAGCATAAGGAAGAATGTTGCTGCTGTGAGCGACAATGTCACAAGCACCATGATGTTAACGTATGTGTTTGAAAGGACTTTTACGTTTGCTGCCCGCAGCGCATTGTATAAGTATTCAAAGAATGCGGGGAAGTTGTTTACGAGGAACAGGCTTATTTTTCTTACTGTTATATTTGCTATCAGCCCGAGTGAGCTTCCCTGGTATACTTCTTTCTTTTCTGCTTCAAGCAGCCTTTTTATGCGCTTTGCTTCCTGAACGAGGAGTGTAGTGTCAAATCCTGATAGGTGTTCCTGCTGGTAGAGTTTCTTTCTCATTTCCTTGAGTCGTTTTACATGGAGCGGGACGCTTGTTTCTCCGCTGAGTATTGGCTCCTGCTTTTTCCTGAACATGCTGTTGACAAATTCGTAAAGAAGCCTCTTTGGCGAAAACCATCCGAATGCCACGCCAGCTCCTTCCGATGCCATTTTTGTTTCATGTTTTGTCTGTGTGGAGAGTTTTTCCATTGAGATTATGTCCTCTACGAATATCGCCTGCTTTTTCCTGCTCAGGAGCATTTTCAGGCGTTCTGTAATGTTTAGTTCGTGCTTCTTTTCTTTCGCTTTTGGCTTTGGCTGCGTTTTTTCAAGCACAGGCGAGAAGTTGACGTATTCTGTTGCTCTGGTTTTCTGCATTTCAGCTTTTGCAGTTTCGGTTTTCGCTGTTGTTTTTATCCTGAGTGTGAAGTGCATTTCCCGGGATGCCTTTGCTGCAAGCGCTGCTGCGGCTTTAGGCAGGCTGGCGAGCCTTTTTATGATTCCTGCAGGATTCAGTTTCACATGGATTGAGGGGAATTTCAGCTTTGCTCTGTGTTTTTGTGTTTCCGCATGCGTTTCCTGCGCCTTTATCTGGGCAGTTTCCTGTTTCTGTATTAGTTTTGCATGTTGCTGCTCAATTTCTGCTCTTTTCTCTCTTGCTGCCTGCTCTGCTTCTGTTATTTCTCGGCTTATCTGTTCAAGTGTCGGTGTTTTCAGCTCTCTCTTTTGCGTTGGCTTTGCATCTATGCCTGCTTCTGCGTGGCGCTGCCTTAACAGTTCCTTCAGCGTGATGAGTTCGCTGTCTATGTTGAATACTTCCTCCCTTTTTGGAGGGGTTTGTGCAGTTTCTTCGGGGATTTTATGGACTGCCTCTTTGGGAAGCTCTGGCCTGAGGTAGTTTGTGTCGTAGTACACCCTGTTGAATATCTGGGAGATTGCGAATTCTATTTTTCTGAGAAGCGCGTATTGGTATGAGTTATAGTAGCTTATCAGTTCTTTTTTTGTTTTGCCTTTCAGTATGCTGTCAAGCCGCTGCTTGTATTCTGAATATGTCAGGTGCCTGTTTTTGTAGTCTCTTTCAATCTTTTCCGCTGATTTCAGAATGCTCTGCTTGTAGCGCTCGTAAACGCCAAGTTCGCTGTGCAGCTCTTCCATTTCTGACAGCAGCTGCTCGGCATTCATGTGGGCGGGCTTCACTGCGTCTCGCCCTCTTCCTGTATTGGCATGGTTTCACGCTGAAGCTTTTTCACGGTTTTTTTAAGCTCTATCAGCTGCCTTAGTATTTGCTCCCGTGCAACCTTCATTTCCTGCTGCATTGCCCTGGCGCCGCTTTCATCTTTCGGCGCGGATGTTGCATAGGTTTCGTAAAGCGCTGCAAGTGACTTGACTTTGTATATGCCTTCTGCTATTGGCTGCGTGTTCAAGCTTTCACCTTTATTCCAAGCTCGCTGATTACGGTTTGCGGCTCCTTGTAGTAGAGGTTTACTATCTTTGTAAACTCGTCATACCCTGCAAGTCCCTTTTCAGCAAGTTTCGCAAGGACTTCCGCTCTTATGTTCATCTCGTCTTCAAGTTTTTTTACAGGTATTCCTGTCCTCTTGCTGATTATGGCAAGCACGTGCGAGTTTCCGTTGTAAACATACTTGTCTTCTATAGGCTCCCATTCAAACAGCGTGTTTGAGTCAACAGTGCCTACCTGCTGTTTTACTTCTATTATTTCCTTGAGTGCCACCATTCGCCTTACGTTTTTGTTCTGGTCTTTCAGGTGGACTACGCTTATTATTATGTCAAGCGAGTCAACAAGCGATGCAGGCAGGTTTATTGGAGGCGTTTCAAGCCTTCTTACAAGCGTCTCTACAGAGGCTGCGTGGAATGTTGAGTAGCTTGCGTGCCCTGATGCCATTCCCTGGAACAGGACGTATGTTTCCTTGCCCCTGACTTCACCGACCACCACATAGTCAGGGTTTTGCCTGAAGCTTTCTCTGAGCAGGTCAAAGAGTGTTATCTCGCCGTATTGCTTTCCAAGCAGGTTTGGTATGCCGAATCCTACCCTTGCTACTGCAGGTATCCAGTTTTCATGCGAAAGGTTTATTTCCCTTGTATCTTCTATTGACACAATCCTCGCCTCCGAAGGCACAAACTGCAGGAGCGCGTTGAGGAATGTTGTCTTGCCGGATGCTGTCTCGCCTATGGCCATTATGTTGAACTTGTGCTCTATTGCAAGCCAGACGAAAGCCATTATCTTCGGGTCTGTTGTCTGGTAGCTTATCAGGTTTATCGGCGTTAACGGCTCTTTTGTGAATTTTCGTATTGTGAAAGTTGGCCCGTGCGTGGTTACATCGCTGGTGTATGTTGCATTTACACGGCTTCCGTCAGGAAGCGAGCCGTCAAGCAGCGGCTTTGCATAGCTTACATACCTTCCTGTTTTCTGCGCAAGCTTTTCAACAAAGTCTATCAGCTTTGTCTGGTCTTCGTATATGATGTTGGAGCGCATGTTTTGGTATTTTCTGTGGACTATATACACCGGAGTTCCTGCGCCGTTGCATTCTATATCTTCAATGTAGGGGTCATTTATCATTGGCTCCATCTCGTTCAGCCCTATAAAGTCGCGGTAGATGTAATACATTATCTTAAGGTATGACTCCCTCGATACTTTTGCCCCAAGTTCTGCGATTATTGACTGGACGTTTTTCTCTATGTATTTGAGGATTAGGTCTGACTTTGTAGCATACCTGAAGCTTATGTTTATCATTTCCTCAAGCCCGAGCTGTATTAGCTTTATCAGCTCCTTTTCCGTGTCATTGAGAATCTGCTCCTCAATGTGGTATACGAGCTCTTTCTGCTTTTCATCCCAGAATACATGGGCGAATGCGTAGGGCGGGAGTAGTGGGTATCTCACGTTTATTTTTTCCTTGTTCTGGTATTCCGGCAGCTTGAAAAGCCTTGGCCTCAGGTCTATGAAGAACTCAGGAGCGCCCTGCGGCTTTAGCAGCGCCTCATTTTCAGGACTTTGCTGCACAACAACCTGCTGTGCCGCCTGTGCCAGAGGCGCGATGCCGCTTTTCACATTGTCTGCCATTTTCAAGCCTGAATTTAGAGATGAATCTACTATGCCAGTATACTAATCAATATACTCCTATATAAATGTTTTAGTTTTGTCAGAGATTGAGCGCTGATTGTGCAGCACGGCATGATACTTATGCCCCGCAATGCCACTGCTAAGCATTTGCAGGCGCTTTCCTGTAGTTATCAACAAGCTCGTATGACTCGCTATGGTGCCTCTTCGCAAACTCAGCTATTCTTGGAACATTTTTGAAGTTGTTCTCCCAGCCGTTAAAATAGCATATTGCCTCATGTAATTCCTTAAGCTTCAGCAATTCATTTCCAAATTCAATCCAGTTGTTGACTATTGTTATGTCCTGCTGAGGGAATGCTGGAATTTCCCGTGCGTTCCATGAATGTTTCAGGAAAAAAAGCTTAACACTGGTGTTGCTAAGCTTCTCAAGGTTTTTGTAAATATCATCTATCATGGCTCTTGAGCGAAGCCTGTTGCATATGTAGTCTTTTGGAAGGCTGTTTGTAGCATGGAAGTAATTGATGGGCAGCTGGTGCCGTTTTATGAAGTCCTCTGTCAGCTTCAGATCCTCCTTGCCTGTTCGCGAAGTCACAACCGCAAACCTGAATGACCTGGCTTGCAAGTTCCATAAAACATCATGGCAGTCAGGCATAAGCTCATACCTGTCAACAGCCTTTTCTATTGAAGGCTTCATCTCCTTGTATTTTTGGGCGCCAAGGGGGAAAGTATCCTCCTTTCCCTGCTCAAGGCTGATGTCAATGCCAAACAGCTTTCTGGCAAATTCCACTTTAAGGTGCTGCCTGTAAGCAAGTGTGTCATCAAAATCCACAGTTACTATAAAAACATCAGCAACGTGGCCCGGTTTCTGCTTTAATCCTGAAAACATTGAATCACCAAACATAATAGGGGAAATATTAAAAACTTTCGCCCGCAATTATAGTTTTTACCAAAGGGTTATTCAGCCAGCGAGCTCCCTCGTGAACGTCACAAACCCTGTCCCTTTAATCTCATCAAAGCCCATCTTCGTGAGCGGAAGCATAACCTTTGCTGCCTTGCCGTCTTCCCGCGTTATTGTTTTGAACTCAAACAGCCTGAAGCCGAATCTGCCTTCAACATAGTCCTCAACAAGCCTCAGGGTGTAAAGAATTTCATGCAGGGTGGTGCGCGGCATTACTTTGGCAATCTCAGTGTAGGGCATTACAGTATTATGGCTGCACATCTCAAGCAGGGTAGCAAGCCTTGCGCCCTTCCTGCGGTCCAAAGGCAGTATTATTGTGCATGTGTGCGCCATTTTCATTAACCAATGTTTGTGAAGCTCCTTAATAAGCCTGTTCCGGCAATTTCCGTAAATCCTTCACTTAAACCGGAAGCTTTGCGAAAAACACGGATGATTTTCGCCACCTATATAAGCTGCCTGAAAAGTTTGCGGAAAAGCCGGAAAGTTTAAGCCGGAAAGTTTACGGAGGGCAACATAAGCAGGCATTCACCCAAACATCCCTGCAAGAGCCCTTAATAATGATTTACCTCCTTTCTCCACCACTACAGCAGGCTCATAAGACAATCCCCTCAATGCAGCAAGAGTTTCCACATAATTGTTACAGTCTCTCACAGCATCGTCAGGGGTATTTATCCTACCCGAATTAAGCATAATTTGTGCTGTAATACCTATATAACCAAACCGTCTCATGGCAAAATCTAGCTGCTCAAGGCTATTAAGAGCTGTAATCTCTGCATTCGCCACTCCATGCTTATCCAAATAACGCCCGATACGCATGTAAGTTTCCAAATTAATCAACAAGTATTTCCTTACGTCTTTACCGACAATAGAATCGCCTTTAAAGCGCTCCATAGCGCCCTCAATGGCAGCAGCGTCTACCCCACTGTTCAAAATACCCATCATTTCCTCATCAATCAATCCGTCAATAGTTCTCATCTTAACCACCCCGCATATTTTAATTACTTTAAAGTAAAGAAATGAGCATTAGTTTATAGACTTTGCCTTATAATTTATAAGGTATTATATAAATCGTAACTATTTGAAAGTAGATACTATCTGGCTGTTGCAGGAACTGGAAGAAAGAAGCTCAACAGAATAAAGCTCATCCTGTTTCTTCACGCCATCTTCTTGCAGTCGTTTTCGTCAGTTTGGTAAG